>JBGSME010000693.1:0-2433 GCA_041740335.1 Bryobacteraceae bacterium
CTCCGATGCGCCGCGCTTCATAAAGTCCGGTTCCCCCGGTGAGAAGGAATCCCGTATCTTTGCCCCAGTTCTCCGGCGCTTCATCCCACGCCACCCAAACACGATCCTGGTTATCCGTCGCAAGCGACGCATGCGCATGGAAGCGCGGCGAATCGGTTACCGCTACGATCGGCCCCGGCGTCTCCGCCACTCGACGCATATATATGTTGTAAGATCCGCGAGCGTAACTATCCCACGCCACAATCGCCGTGCCGTTCTTTAGCGCAGCCACCGCCGGCTCCCAGTCATTGGCGCGCACGGGCCGCGACGGATCACTCAGCAGCGTCTCCGCTCCCCACGCGCCGTTGGCGTCCCGCCGGCGATAGTAAATATCGCTCCGCGCCTTGCGCGCGCTCTGGTACACCACATGAACCCGGCCCTGCGCATCGCCCACTGCCTTGTGGAACAGGTTATTCCCTTCCCCGCTCGTGATCGTTTCCACTGCCCCGCCAGGACTCCGGCCCTTCAAATGCCACGACGTGCCCTCTCGCGAACTCCAAATCACATACGGCTTCCCGCCGCTAACCACCACGCCAGTACCAAACAAATCGCCCGCCTTGTCACTGATCGTCTCCCGGCTTCCCCACTGCCCGTTCTCGTAACTTCGCAAAAATACCCGGTCTGACTTGTCCTTGTACCCCATCCACGCCAGCCACGTTTTGCCCCCCGCCGACGCCATCGACGGATAGTCGTCTTCGAACTCATCATCGGTGACCCGCCGCGCCACCGGAGTCCTCGTGATCTCCACCGACGCCTGCAAAGGAAAGATCCCTTCGTCCGAAGGCACGTCCATCGGGCGAAACGTAAAGTCACCCTTCGGAACCGTTACCTTCAGCTCTGCATCGGCAGGCGCCCGAAACTCAATCGTGATGCCGCACGTTTCCTGCGGCGTCGGCTGCGGCTGCGGCTTCTCATTCGGATGCATCCCACCGCTGAAGTTACCCCACGGCCGCGTCGAGCACTCCCATCGGTTGCCCGGAAGAAGGCGCGACTTCTCATCGAAATGATACCCGGTAATCCGTTCGATCGCACCCGAAGATATCGTCACCGAACCATCCCACTTCGACGGTTGCGCATCCTTCGATCCGAAAACCAGAGTCACCGCTTGCAAATCGGCCGCCGCCGGCGCCGGTTGTGGCCTCGTAACTTGAGCGAACGAGTTCTCGCGGCGGGCCAACCATAGCACCCCAATCCCAACGATCACGACAGGCAATACTCTTCGACGCATAGCGCGTTCATCGTACCACGTTGTGTTACATTCCCAACATGCGCGTCGTATCTATATTGCTCCTGCTGATGGCCCCGGCCTCGATGACGGCGGCTGACTTTGGCGTCCGGTTAATCCTCGGACTCACCGACGCCGAAAATGTGCGATGGGATGGCTCCGTCTCCGTCACCGGTGGCACGGTTGAGTCGATCGAGCCATGGCGCTTCGATGGCAACGACGGAATCGATAGCAATACTTCCTGGCGTTGCTCGGTTCACCCCATCCGTCTGTTCGGCGCCAACGCACAACGCACCACCGGCGCAAACGGTGTCGTGCTTCGGCTCACCGGAGCGAGCGAGCAAACCACCATCGAAGTGAAGACCGCGCAAGGCGGCTTCGTCGTGAATGTGGCCGCGATCCCCTACGGCGCCATCGAACACTATCTGAACGGGCGCGCCATGGCCGATCGTGTGCCGCCAGCCACCCGCCTTACCGAGTCCGCCGACGAGCAGGACTTTCCGGCCGCCGCCGTCTCCGCCAAGACCGGCGAGGTGTGGGTGACCTGGATGGAGTTCCGCCATCATCCGGACCACAACAAACTCCGCGCCAATATGCAGCAGCGTCCCGAAGGCTTCGAACAATGGGACACCAAGGCCTTGGGGGATCAGATTTGGGCCAAGCGATACGCAAGCGGGCGCTGGTCAGAGCCAATCGCCGTCAGCGACGCCGGCGGCGATTTGTACCGCCCCTCCATCGCCATCGACGGCCGCGGCCGGGCATGGGTATTCTGGTCCGCCAACCAAGGCTCTCCCGGTGCGCCGAACTTCGACCTCTGGGCCCGCCGTATCGATGGCACCACTGCCGCCGCTCCAATCCGGTTGACGCGCGACGCGGGCTCCGACATTTTCCCCGCCGCCGCAACCGATTCAGCCGGCAACGTACACGTCGCATGGCAGGCCTGGCGCAAGGCCAAAGCCGAGATTCACGGGGCCGTGCAGGATGGCGATCGTTTCAAGGGCGCTGCCACTATATCTTCATCGGCCGGCAATGAATGGAATCCAGCCATCGCCGCCGACACCAATGGCCGCGTAACTGTCGCATATGAATCCTACCGCAACGGTGACTACGATATCTATCTCAAGACCTGGGACAAGGGTAAGTGGAGCATCGAAGCGCCCGCGGCAACC
>JBGSME010000694.1:0-3921 GCA_041740335.1 Bryobacteraceae bacterium
CTCGGCGGCTCAGGGGCGACGTGCGTGGTGACGATTCTGGAGGTAGCGTGATGGCCGCAAATTCGTTGAACGGCGTGGTCTACACGGAAACGGTTGTGCATTCCGCGCCGGAACAATTCGTGAACGAAGCGCCGTACCAGATTGCGATCGTGTCGCTTGGGAACGGCAGCAAGCTTACCGGGCGTATACGCGGCCAGACGGTCCACATTGGCGATGCGGTAGAATTCATCGAGCGGGTGGACGGCGTTCCGCATTTTTCCAAAGCCGAGTGAACACAGGAGACTAAAAACATGAAGCTCGCCGGGCGCATGAACCGGATTCTGGTGGAGACCGCCTTCGAAGTATTGGTGAAGGCGCGCAAATTGGAGGCGCAGGGCAAAAGCATCATACACCTCCAAATCGGCGAGCCCGATTTCGACACGCCCAAACACGTGAGGGAGGCGGCCAAGCAGGCGCTGGACGAGGGTTGGACCCACTATGGACCGACACAAGGTCTTCCCGAATTGCGGGAGGCCGTGGCGGCATATGTGTCGCGTACGCGGGGCATCCAGGTAGGCGCGCAGCATGTATCGATCGTTCCGGGCGGCAAACCGATCATCTTCTTTCCGATGATGGCGCTGCTCGAGGAAGGCGACGAAGTGATCTACCCGAACCCTGGGTTTCCGATCTATGAGTCCATGATCGCCTACCACGGCGCGGTGCCGGTGGCGATGCCGCTGGTTGAAGAGCGGGGTTTTTCCTTTGATCTCGATCAATTCGAATCGAAGCTTTCGAGCAAAACGAAGATGGTGGTGCTGAACTCGCCGCAGAACCCAACCGGCGGCGTGATTCCGCCGGCCGATATCAAGGCGCTCGGCGAGATGCTGCGCAATCGCGACATCATCGTGATGTCGGACGAAATCTACTCGCGTATCTGCTACGGCGACGAGCCCGTTTCGATCGCGGCCGAGCCGGGGATGCTCGAGAAGACGATCATCCTCGATGGGTTTTCGAAGATCTACGCGATGACGGGCTGGAGGCTCGGCTACGGCGTAATGCCGGAGTGGCTCGTGGGAGCGGTGAACAAACTGATGGTGAATTCGAACTCGTGTACGGCGAGCTTCACGCAGCGGGCGGGCATCGCGGCGTTAAACGGTCCGCAGGATGACGCTGTGGCGATGGTGGCCGAGTTCCGGCGCCGACGCGACGCGTTCGTCGCCGGACTCAATACGCTGCCCGGATTCCGGTGTGCCCTTCCCGAAGGGGCCTTCTACGCGTTTCCGAACGTGACCGGGACCGGCATCCCGTCGGCCGTATTGGCCGAACGGCTTCTCAACGAAGCCGGCGTGGCGTGCCTGGACGGCGCTGCTTTTGGCAAGTTCGGCGAGGGCTATTTACGGTTCAGCTATGCGAATTCGCTGGAGAATCTTTTGGAAGCGGTGGAACGGATCCGGAAGTTTCTAGCGGCCCAGTAACAGCGAGATCTAAGGTTTGACGGGTTTCTTGGCGAGCCCCGGCCAGTTCTTGTCGGCGCGTTCGATGTTACCCGGGACATCCTTATCGAACTTGCCTTTTGCGAAGCGGTGATTCAGGTATAACTTGCCGTCAACCACTTTCCAGGCCTTGGGTGAGATGCCGGCGGTTGACCCTTTGCTCACCGCGTAGGCGCAGTAGCCTCCATACTGGGGGGCGTATTTTTCCGGGTCTTTCTTGAAGGCTTCCAGATTCTCCTGGTTGGCGAAAAGCCATGTTGCGCCTTGCCACTGGTGGGTGAACTGGGGATTACCCTTGGCCGGCTCGCCGGCCGTGAAATAGGCGACGGTGTCGTAGCCTTCGACGGCGACTCCCTTGGATGTCTTGTTGATTGGGTCCACGGGCTCCCCTGCGACGGCGAAAGATGCGGCGAAAATAGCGAGTGTGAGGATTCTTGTTCTCATGATTGTATGTTCGCCGATGGGCGGGGTCCGGTTCCGGTGATTCGGAGGCACAAATGGCTCGACGGGCAAGATAGTATAAGAAGCGGCCATGCCAGATCTTCGACGTCCCTTACGGTTAGCTGTGTTTGCTTGCCTTGCCGTCCCAAACCTGCTCACCCAGACTTTCACCGCCGCTCAGGCTCTCGCCGGGCGAACCGCTTATCTCGGCAACTGTGCGAGTTGCCACCTGCCGAACATGAGCGGCCGGAACGAGGCGCACCCACTCACCGGCGGGAATTTTCAGAAGGTGTGGAGCAGCAGGACGGTAAACCAACTCACCCGCTATATGCAGCAGACGATGCCGCCCGGGAACGCCGGCGGCCTGGACGAAGAGACCTACACCGCCCTGTCGGCGTTCATACTCGAAGCCAATGGGGCAAAACCAGGGCCGGAGCCGCTGGCACCCAACAGCCGGCTCCGCATCGGCACGATCTCGAATGGGCAGATGCCGGCGGAGTTGCTGGCGGCCCTAAACGATCCTTCTTCCGATCAAGCAGGCCTTTCCACTCGTGCGCGGCCCAAAGGCCACACGGTTCGGGGCACGGTGAAGAACTATCGCCCGGTCACCGACGCTATGCTCCGCAATCCGGATCCGGCCGACTGGCTGATGATCCGAGGGAGCTATCAGGCGTGGAGCTACAGCCCGCTCACGCAAGTTACAGCCGCCAACGCAAAGAACCTGCGGCTGAAGTGGGTGTGGGCGATGAACGACGGCGGCGCCAATCAGCCGACACCGATTGTGCACGACGGCATCGTCTACCTTTCAAATACCAGCCACACCATGCAGGCGCTCGATGGCCGGACCGGCGATCTGATCTGGGAGCATAACATCGGTCCTGAATCGACGCGAGCATACGGAGCCACGCGCGGCATCTCGATCTGGGGTGACAATGTGTATCTTTCGGGCACCGACGCGAGGTTACACGCGCTTGATGCACGAACGGGCCGCATCGTGTGGCAAAGCGAAGTGGCCCCCCCGAAGCACGGCTACAGCAGCACGTCGGGCACCATCGCTATCAACGGCAAGATCATGCAGGGCCTGACGGGATGCGGGTCGTACAAAGAAGAGCGCTGCTACATCAGCGCCTGGGATGCACAGACCGGCGCGCCCGCCTGGAAGTTCTACACGATCGCGCGGGAGGGCGAACCCGGCGGCGATACGTGGGGTCCGCTTGGCAATCTTTTTCGGGCGGGGGGCGACACGTGGATCGCCGGCAGCTTCGATCCGGAATTGAACCGCACGTACTGGGGTGTTTCGCAGGCTAAACCCTGGATGCGCGTGAGCCGCGGGTCAAAACTCAGCGACAAGGGTCTCTATACCAACACGACGCTGGCGCTCAACGCCGACACCGGTAAGCTTGACTGGTATTTTCAGCATGTGCCGCAGGAAACCTTCGACCTGGATGAAGTGTTTGAGCGCGTACTTGTGGATGTGGACGGGCGGAAGCTGGTGTTTTCGATTGGGAAGGCGGGTATCCTTTGGAAGCTCGATCGAGTCACCGGCGAGTATCTCGATCTTACAGAGACGGTCTTCCAGAACGCGTTCTCTGATGTGGACCGCAAGACCGGGAAGGTGACTTACCGGGCCGACGTTCAGGAGCAGAAGATCGGTCAGTGGTTTCACGTCTGCCCGAGTACGCAGGGCGGCCATAACTGGCAGCCGATGAGTTATCACAAACCGAGCGCGCAGTTGATCATTCCGCTCAGCCAGAGCTGCATGGAGATGTCGGGGCGGGATGTGGAGAAGAAGGCGGGGTCCGGCGGTGGGGGTGGCAACCGCCACTTTCTCGAGATGCCAGGGAAGAAAGGGATGATCGGGAAGCTGGCGGCGTACGATGTTCGAACGATGAAAGAGAAATGGGCGGTGGAGCAACGCGCGCCGTTTCTCACGGGTGTGCTGTCGACGGCGGGGGGCGTCGCCTTTGCCGGTGACCTGGACCGTTACTTCAAGGCTTTCGACGTGGAG
>JBGSME010000695.1:0-5333 GCA_041740335.1 Bryobacteraceae bacterium
TAGGTCGGCAGGGGCCAGAGGTCGTCGGCAACGATACTTTCGAGGCCATCGGCGGCGGCGCGAAGGGAAGCCATGGCGGGCAGGACGGACGCCGCCAGATATTCGGCCTCGCGTTGGAGCCCGCCAGAGACATGCTTGCCGAAGGCGGCCTCAAGTTCGCCGATGCCCGTCTGGAGGGATTTGACGAGGCCCGAAACCTTGTCAAGAGTTTCGGAGTCGAAATCCTGACCGACCAACTTAAGATTGGCGCAGGTGGAAGCCAGATCGTTGAGGTAGCGCATGGCCGCCGGGTAGATCAGCGTCCTGGCCATCTCAATCATCAGCTTTGCCTCAACGCTGACGGTTTTGACGTACTGCTCCATATAGGTCTCCAAGCGGCTTTCGAGCTCCCGTTTGGAGAGCACGTTGTACTTGGAAAACAGCTTAATCACTTCCTTGTCGCCCAGAATGGGTAACGATTCCGGCGTAGTCTTCAGGTTCAGGAGGCCGCGCTTTTCGGCTTCGGCGTGCCACTCGGCGGAGTAGCCATCGCCATTGAAGACGACCGCGCCGTGCTCATTCATGATGTCGGTGAGCAATTTCTGGAGCGCACTATTGAGTTTCTTCGGGTTGCCTCCGGTTTCCTTTTCGAGGCGCGTGGCGCAGTAGTCGAGCGATTCGGCGACGATGGTGTTCATTGCCACCAAGGGGCCGGCGATCGACTGGCTGGAACCAACGGCGCGGAACTCGAAGCGATTGCCGGTGAAGGCGAACGGGCTGGTACGGTTGCGGTCACCCGCGTCCTTGCCGAGAGGCGGCAGAACGTCGACGCCGACGTGCATCTGGCCGGTGGGGAGGGAAGACTTCGCGCCACCTTTCTTGATCTGCTCGAAGACGTCCATCAACTGGTCACCGAGGAAGATGGAGATGATGGCGGGCGGAGCTTCGTTGGCACCCAGCCGATGATCGTTGCCCGCCGTGGCGACTACCGCCCGGAGGAGCCCTTGATGCTTGTGTACGGCGCGAATGACGGCGGCGCAAATCAGCAGGAACTGTGCATTGGCGTGCGGGGTGTCGCCCGGATCGAGCAGATTGCCTTGGGAGGAACTGCCCATGGACCAATTGACGTGTTTGCCGGAGCCGTTGACGCCTTTGAAAGGCTTCTCGTGAAGCAAGCATGCCATGCCGTACTTTTCCGCCACTTTGCGCAGCGTGAGCATGATCAGTTGCTGATGGTCGGTGGCGGTGTTGGCGAACTCGAACATCGGCGCAATTTCGTATTGGCCGGGGGCAACTTCGTTGTGGCGCGTCTTGACCGGAATGCCGAGCTTGTACATGTCGCGCTCGGATTCGAGCATGAAGGCGAGAACGCGTTCGGGGATGGCGCCGAAGTAGTGATCGTCGAACTCCTGGCCCTTGGGCGGCGCTGCGCCGAAGAGGGTACGGCCGGCATTGATGAGGTCAGGCCGGGCGAAGAAGAAATTGCGGTCCACGAGAAAATATTCCTGCTCGGGCCCGGCGGTGGAGGAAACCATCGCGCCATCGGTATGGCCGAACAGCTTGAGCACGCGCTGGGTCTGCTGATTGAGCGCCTGCATGCTGCGCAGCACCGGCGTCTTTTTGTCGAGAGCCTCGCCGGTCCAGGAAACGAAAGCGGTGGGAATGCAGAGCGTGGTGCCGTTGGGATTCTCGAGAATGTAGGCGGGGCTGGTGACGTCCCAAATGGTGTAGCCGCGGGCTTCAAAGGTTTGGCGGATGCCGCCGGTGGGGAAACTGGAGCCATCGGGCTCGCCCTGGATCAGTTGTTTTCCGCTGAATTCGGCGAGGGCGCTGCCATTGCCGTCCGGCGAGAGGAAACTATCGTGCTTTTCGGCGGTGAGGCCGGTGAGAGGGTAAAAGACGTGCGCGTAGTGGGTAGCGCCCTTCTCGATAGCCCAATCTTTCATGGCGGAAGCGACGACGTCGGCGATCGAAGCGTCGAGCTTGTCGCCGAATTGAATCGTGCGCTGGATCGACTTGAAGATGACTTTCGGTAGGCGGGCCTTCATCGCCGTGATCCCGAAGACGTTTTGGTTGAATAGTTCGCCGGTGGGAGTGTCGATGAAATTCATCGGCGGTTCAGACGGCTTGTAGTTGGTGACCGCGGAAATCGCTGCCAGTCTTGACGATCCGGATCCGGTTGCGGGCCGGCTGCAGGAGCCGGAAGGGGACCCTTTGCTATCTTTCGCGGATACCGCGTTTACCGAACTCATAAGATACTATTCTCCCGATTCAATGATTTTTGGCTCGACTACGGGGGCGGGTTCAGTGCCGGACAACCTGGTCAGACGCCTTGATCCATTGTAGACGGATTGTGACGCGTTGGCGAGATTGGCGTGATGATGGGCGCCCGAATCGCGATCCCTGATACACTACACCACAAGGGTCGCCGTTGGATTCTCCAGGCCGGACCCATTTCCAAACAGCCTCGTTCGCTGCCAGCCGGCAGGACCGGTTTTATGTTGGGCGAACACATGCCAGCCTCAACCCGAAAGCTCGTCGTCGGCGGGACCATTTTTGCGCTCTGCTGTGTGAGCGCGATTATCGGCTATCTGATGGCTGGCTGGACTCTGCTCGAGTCCGTGTACATGGTCATCATCACGATTTTTGGAGTGGGGTACGGCGAGGTGCGGCCCATCGTCGATCCCGGGTTACGCGTGTTCACGATGGTGGTGATCATCATCGGATGCTCATCGCTGATCTACATCACTGGAGGATTTATTCAGATGCTGACAGAAGGAGAGATTGACCGGGTGCTTGGGACGCGCCGGCGCACGAAGGATATCGACGGAATCTCGGGCCACGCGATTGTTTGCGGGTTCGGTCGGGTGGGCCGCATCCTGGCGAATGAGCTTCAGCGTGCAGGGCAGAGCTTTGTGGTTGTGGATGCGAGTCCAGAGAGGATTAAAGAAGCCGAGTCCCTCTCGTATCTGGTTGTCACGGGCAATGCGACCGAGGAGGCGGTGCTCGAGAGCGCCGGCATCGGGCGAGCCAGGGTGTTGGCCAGCGTTCTGCCGGACGACGCGGCGAATGTCTTCATCACATTAACGGCGCGGGAGATCAACCCGAACATAGAGATCATTGCACGCGCCGAGAATCCGGCGACGGAACGGAAGCTGATCCGCTCAGGAGCAACGCGCGTGGTGTTGCCATCCGCCATTGGCGCGGCACGGATCTCGCAACTAATTACGAATCCGTCGGTCGACCAGTTACTGACCGAGGGCGGTGAGCGGCTAAAGGAAGATCTAAAGTTACTCGGGCTCAACGTTACCGAAACGACGGTGCCGGATACGCCGCAGTTCGCCGGGCAGCGGCTGGAGGAGATGGAGTTCCGCGGCGATTCCAGGTGCTTGCTTGTGGCCGTGATTCGCCGGTCGGGGGAAGTATTGCGGGAGCCGCCGGGTGGAACGCCGCTGGGCGCGGGGGACCGGCTGGTCTTCGTTTCCAGTGGGCATCAGGCGCCGGAGGTGTTGAGGCGCAAGAGGCAATCCCAGGGACTGCTGTATCGGGGGGTATCTCATGGCTGATCTTGGCTGGCGGTTGCTGTTCGTTATTCTGGACGTTTATGGGCAAACCCGCGAGATTGCTAGACCTGTTGTGCGGCCACGCGCTGTGGTTGGGCGCGCGATCGTTTGAGACAGAGCGCAAGGACGGCTGGCAAAGGGCGTTTGTGCGGATTGACGAAGCACCATCGCGAATCGCGAACTTCAAGGATTCGAGCGAGGACGGGAAGGAATTGCGCGCCAACCTTTGTGCCGCTGCCAAGAGGGCCGTTCGCACGATGATCGACGGCAGGGTACACATCGTGCACGTCCGCGCCATTGAGGGAATCGACGAGCGGTTCGAAGTGACTATCGATCTGGCGCCCAAACTTGATCCGGCGACCGCGCCGCGATTCACCGCGAAGCAAGGCCAGTATCTGGCTTTCATCCAGAATTACACCAAGATCAATGGCCGCCCGCCCGCGGAGTCCGACATGGAGCGCTATTTCCAGGTTTCCCCGCCATCGGTTCACGAGATGATCAAGACGCTGGAACGTAATGGTTTCATCGAGAGGACTCCGGGCCGGGGGCGATCCATTCGGCTGCTTGTGCAACCGGAGCATGTGCCGCGGTTGGATTAAGCGCCGGCTGATCGCGCGAAGCGCAGCAGCCACGGTCTACCCGAGGCGCGGTCTAATGGAGTTATGCGTCCCGTCGCGATCACCGCCATCGGAAAAACTCCGTTCGGTGCGTTTCCGGAGGAGGGGATCCGTTCCCTCGCGGTTACCGCTTCGAACAAATGCCTCGCGGCCGCCGGGGTAGCGCCGGCCGCGGTCCAAGCCTTTTACCTGGGAAATTTTGCGGGACCATCGTTTGTGGGGCAGAATCATCTCGCTCCATACATCGCCGGTGAGATCGGGATGACAGGCATTCCGGCGACGCGGTTCGAAGCGGCATGCGCCTCGTCGGGCGCGGCATTCTTTCATGCATGGATGGGCGTGGCCTCCGGGATGTACGACACAGTGCTGGTTACCGGCGTGGAGAAGATGACCTCGCAGTCTACACCCAAGGTCACGGAAATTCTGGCTGGCGCGGGCGACCTTGGCGGCGAGATCCGCGCCGGCGCCACATTCCCGGCGCTGTTCGCAATGATCGCCCGGCGGCACATGTTCGAGTACGGAACTACACGGGAGCACATGGCGGCGGTGGCGGTAAAGAATCACCACAACGGCGCACTCAATCCTGACGCGCATATGCGGAAGGAAATCACGATCGAAAAGGCGCTCGCCGGCAAGCCGGTATCGGAGCCGCTGACGGTCTATGACTGTTCGCTGGTGAGCGACGGCGCGGCCGCGGTTCTGCTCACCACGCTAGAACGAGCGCGGGACCTGTCAGGGAAACCGGTAGTGGTGCGAGGCGTGGCGCAGACGTCGGACCACGTAGCGCTTGACCAGAAGGAAACGATCACGACGTTTCCGGCCGTGCGTCTAGCCGGGGAGCAGGCTTACAAAATGGCCGGCGTGACGCCGCGCGACATCGACGTCGCTGAGTTGCACGACTGCTTCACGATTGCGGAAATCGTTGCCCTCGAAGATCTAGGGTTCGTGAAGAAAGGCGAAGGCGGACCCTATTCCGCCGCCGGACACACCGCCATTGGCGGGGAGCGCCCTGTGAACACCTCCGGCGGTTTGAAAGCGAAGGGACATCCGGTGGGCGCAACGGGCGTTGCGCAGCTTTGCGATCTTGTATTGCAGCTCCGGGGCGAGGCGGGCGCGCGGCAGGTGGCGCGGCATCGCTTTGGGCTCGCGCAGAATCTCGGCGGCTCAGGGGCGA
>JBGSME010000696.1:0-4566 GCA_041740335.1 Bryobacteraceae bacterium
CCGCGGAGGAGCAGCGGATTCGACGTGGTGTTTCAGCTTAGCCCAGGAATCGAAACCCGATTCGCGCGCAAGGACGAATTGGGCGCCGGCGAGCGTGGCAGAAGTGCCGGGCCTGTGCGCGGCGAAGCGGCTTCGCGCTACGGCGTCACCGGAGCGGAATTGCCGCAATAGGTCCTTGGCTTGTTTTCTGAGCTGATCGAGCGAAGGCCGCGGGAGAAGCTTCGGGGAAGAATCAGACATGACAATCTCCTTTCCGTGTCGCCCGCGTCCGCACGCCGGGCAGAAAGAAGATCGATACGAAGGTCGAACAATGGATCGGTGGGCTCGGCCCTTTCCGGCGGACTGGTTGCGCCCGATGCGCGAATTCCAGTCTAGCGCTCGGCGGTGGGCCGGTCAATCAGCCGCAGCAGCGAGATGTTGACGGTAAACCAACGGTCATCCGGGGGGGCTTGCCATTTGGGCGAAGCCTGAATCTCCACCTGGTATTCGGGCGCGTCCGGGACATCTGCTTCGAGCACGAAGAGGCCATTCCGTTCGAGCGGAAAATTCTCGAGGAGCACACCATTTACTTTGACGGCGATGCGGACTGGCTGACCTTGTTCCAGCACTTTCTCATGCGCATGGCCTCGAATACGGAGGCGCTGGGGAGTGTCGCGAACACGCTTGAGCACGGCGTGTGCCGGAGCCTCGCTCAACCAACGATACTTGGCTCCGAAGACGCCTTCCACGGGCCCCCAACCGTCCAGCAGGAATGATTGGTGGCCGGGCTGGGTAAAATCGATGAGATCGGCGCGAGGCCCGGGGTAGAGTTCCTTGCGATCTTCGCCGCGGATGAGATTGTAGACGCCGCCTTCGTTGGGCGCCTCGTAGGCGCAGCCGTTGCAGCGCACATCCTCATTGCCGTAGCGGATCATGGCGGCGTGGCAGTCGGGACACCGCAAAAAGTCCTCGAACGAGGACATGGGGGTGAGTTCGGGTGTGACGCCGGCTTTGCGGCAGAAGGCGGCGAGCGTGCCGCCGAGGAGGCGCGCGGGAACCCAATCGGTTCCGTGCCGGTCAATCCGGCGGCCGATGGCTCTCACCCAGCGTTCGGCAAAACCGCGCTGCGGAACGATGACTTCGGTGCGGTATTCGGTAAAGTGGCGTTTGATTAGAGCGTCCCAATCCGGCAATGTCATGCGGTGATTCTGACGGATGCCGAAGCTTTCTTCCTGATGGGCGCCGATGACGTCTTTCACGAAGAATCCAAGAATGCCCCAATCGAACAGCTTGCGCTCCCAGGGTTTCATGGTGTCGTAGTAAGGACAGCGATAGAGGCGGAGCGAGAGCATGCGGCGAATGGGTTCTTCCGAGAAAAGGAAAACGCCGCCGGGCGCCAGAACGCGATTGATCTCGGCGAGAACGGCATCCATATCCATGAACTGGCTGAGCGTCTGGTGGGTCATCACGAAGCGGAGAGATCCGTCGCGAAAAGGCAAGTTCAAGGCATCGCCGCCGATGCGGACCGGTGCGCGGGCGTAGTGCCAGTGATCCATCAAAAAGATACCGTGGCGAAGGGCGTCGGCGGAGATGTCGAGAGCGAACCCGGCGGCGTCAAACTCGTTGGCGAGCAGGTAGGAGGTGTGGCCGGCGTTGGCGCCGACTTCGAGAAATGGAGTCAGCGGACCGGTGAAATCGAGATTGCGGCGGATGAGATCGCCCCGGCGTCGATTTTCTTCGGCGTAGACAGGCAGGCTGACCTCAGGCTGGCCCAGGGAGGCGAAGTTATGAAACTCGACCTGGGCTCGTTTCACGGCGATTGATTGGGATTCGCTCACTGGAGCCATTGTCCTTTATGCATGGTTCGTTCGGCGAGTTGGCCGCCGGCATCGGCGGACACGATGAGATTGGCGGCAGCACCAGGGCGGAGTTCCCCGCCCTGGGATTTGTCGGCAAGAATGAACTTGCCGGCAGCATCGATTTTCTCGGATCCGGCGGGGATGGGTGTTTCCGCGCGCGAACCCACGCGGAGAATGCGGGAGCCTTTGACGACGACCACGGCATCGGAGATGGGAGCCGCACCGTCTCGAACAGCGGTGCCGCCCAGGATGACAGTGGCCGTGCTACCGGGAGGGGAGCACGCGAGAAGGACCAGCAAGACGGCGAGCACAATCGGTTTCATCGTTCGAGGATCCTCTCCAGGGTGAGAGAGCGAAGGTCGTGCAGAAGGAGGTCCGGCGCGCACGCGGCGAGCTGATGGGGCCGGGAGATTCCGGTGGCCACGGCGATGGAGCGTACGCCGTTGGCCTGGGCAGCGGCGATGTCGTTTTCGTGATCGCCCACCAGCCAAACGGGAGTGCCGGCGGTGACACCATGGTGGCGGCGGGCGTGCCGTAGAGCGATTCGAACGAGGCCGGCACGGTGTGGTGCCAGTTCGGCGAAGGCCCCGAATTGGAAATGCTCGCGGATGCCGGCGCGTTCAAGCTTGACCCAGGCAATCCGGCTCAGGTTACCGGTGACGAGCCCCATCGGAATTCGGGCACGCTTCAGATTGCGGAGGAGCGAGCGCACCCCGGGGCAGACCTTGGAGCGGAGGGAATCGGGCACGGCGCTCGCGTAGAGTTGCTGGGCCTGCTCAACGATGGAGGGCATGGCGCGGGCAATCGAAGCCTTGGAGGCGCCGGCATCGAGCATCATACGTTCGACGATGGCGCGGTCCAGCATGCCTTGGAGAGGGATGTGATCGAGGGGCGCGCGCAACCCGGTCACAATGTGAACGGCGTCAACCAGTGCCTGGCGATGATGGGGACCGGCACGGCGGACAAGGGTGCCATCAATATCGAAAAGCATGAGGGCGGGCACGGCGGCACCGTCGTTGCGCATCAATCCTATACGATAACAACATATGGTCGTAACGATCGGGCAGAAGAACCTGCGTCTGATGCAGGGCGATATCACGAAGATTCCGGCGGACGTAATGGTGAACGCCGCCAACTCCGGGCTGGCGGGCGGAGGCGGAGTGGACGGGGCCATCCATCGCGTGGGCGGGCCCAGGATCATGAAGGAGTTGAACGAGGTCCGGGCGCGAATCGGGCAATGTCCGGCTGGGGATGCGGTGGTGACGACGGCCGGCGATCTGCCCGCAAAATATGTGGTCCATGCGGTGGGTCCGGTATACCATGCGCAGGCGGTGGATCAGGATGAGGTGCTGGCTTCGTGCTACCGGAAAGCAATGCGTTTGGCGGGAGAGCGCGGCGCGAGGATCATCACGTTTCCGTCGATCAGCACCGGAGCGTACGGCTATCCGTTGGAGGAAGCGGCCGGGATCGCCGTGCAAGCCGTGATCGATGGCTTGCAGGAAGTAGCGAGTCCGGTGATGAATGCAATCTTCGTGCTGTTCGAAGGAAGAACGTTCGAAGCCTACGAGGATGCGCTGAAACGATGGGCTTCCTCCTCCAAGGCCGCGAAGGGATAGAATAGGACCAGCATGCAGGTGATGCAGGTTGGCGCGCACAAGGTTTTGTATCTGGAGTTGCAGTCAGAACCGGTGCAGGAAATATGTCGCGAGCTTGGCGTAGACGGCCAAGTTCAGGATACGCCGCGAGCCATCGTGGTGGACGTAAGAGCAGTGGACAGACAGTCGCCGCTCCTGCTGTTCGACGCGCGTGATCCGGCGAACTTGGGGTGGTTCGCACGATGCCAGTTCTACGTGGATGGGCAGACGGCAGCGGTGCTGCAAACGCCGATCACTGTGGCGAATCTCAAGGACGCCTGGGGGCACGTGGACCCGAACGGAATCCGGATGCGGATCAACAAGGAGTTGCCCGCCAGTTTCCGTCTACCGGGACAACAGCCAGTAAGCGAACAGGTGGTTTATACGGTGTTCGCGAATTTTATGAGCGCTTTGTTAACTAAGGGTGTGGCAGTTTGCGGCGGCGGGCTGGTGAAACCGCTGGCGGGGCGTGGCGATTCCGGCGTGACGCAAGGCTGACAAATTCTTTACATACCAGCCTAGACCACAGATCAAGTTATTCTTTTTCAATAGTTTAAATACAAAAACCTAAAGCTGCGAACGGTACTCGATTCATGCAGTTTTAGTACGGCACAGTATTTTCATTCGACCACTGATCATGGCATGTTGAAAGTGACCGGAGCTGGGGAGGACAGCTTTGGAAGCCGTGCTTCGTGCACGGGACGGGCGCTCAGGCCGGCGGAGGAGCTGGCGGGGCGCCTGTCTTTTTTGGTGGGGTCAGAATCTACTGCGGGGCCAGAATCGCAGCGTAATAATCCTGCGCTTTCGTAATCCACCAAAAGCTATCGGTGGGCGGATCGCCTACGCCGGCGGTGCTGGCTCCGACGCCCGCACCGAACAGGATCGTCTGGACCCCGGCCTCGACCGCGGCTTTCGTATGTCCGGGCCAGGTGATGAGATGGCCTTCCACTGTCAGACCGTCATCGGCGGAGGCGTTGGCGGCGAAATAGTCCGCTCTTACGCCATGGGCTTCGAAAGTATCGCCAAAGAAGAAGGTGGGGGCGGAGTCTTCGAAAAGCCGGTGTGTGTTGGGGAGCGTGGGAAAGACCCCGGAG
>JBGSME010000697.1:0-3860 GCA_041740335.1 Bryobacteraceae bacterium
GGCGGCGCGCTTTCCGGATTCAGCTTCGGGCTTACGAGCGCGGGGCTGTCGATCAACGGATCGCGGACGCAGGATTACCTCATCACTTTTGACGGCGCTATCGGGACGCGCACACGCGCGAACGGAACGTCGATCGGGACCGCGGATTTGGAGACGGTCCAGGAAATTCAGATCCTGACGGCGAACTATAACGCCGAGTACGGCCGGTCGTCGGGCGGGCAGGTCCGCATGGTCACCAAGTCCGGCGGACGCGATTTTCATGGGGCGCTCTATGAGTACTTCCGCAATGAAAAGCTCGACGCCAATTCCTGGGGCAACAACCGTGCCGGCGCCAAACGGAATGCGGCGCGGTTCAATCAGTTCGGCTACAATTTCGGCGGACCGGTGTACATTCCCGGCAAATGGAATACGGACCGCAACAAGCTGTTCTTTCTGTGGAGCCAGGAATGGGTGAAGTTCCGGCGCGAGCAATCGACTTCGGTGACGGTGCCTTCGCTCGATATGCGGAACGGAAACTTCGCGGAGCTGCTGAACGCTTCCAATCCTTTTTTTGGCCGAGTGAGAACGATCAACGATCCGGCGTCGAGCGGCCAGGCCTTCGCCGGCAACATCATTCCCGCTTCCCGGCTGAGCCCCAACGGCGTCGGGCTGCTGCGCGCGTATCCGGAGCCCACGCTCGGGTATCTGCAAGGGCGGGCGAACTTCTTCCAGGTTCGGCCAAATCCACAGGATCAACGCAAGGACACCGTGTCGATCGACTTCGTGCCGACGTCGTCGCACACGTTCCGCTTCCGCCTCCAGCGGTATGAGTGGGTGTCGCAAGACGCCTTCCGCGGCGGACTCGACCGGGCGGTTACCGATTGGTCCCGTCCCAACCGCACGGCTTCGCTGAATCACATCTTCACGCTTGGACCGTCGATGATCAACGAGTTCACGGCCACGGCGAGCGTGGATCGTGTCTTTATCGGGATTCAACGGGAGGGCGAGCGGTTCGCGCGTTCGAAGTCGGGAATCAACTACCCGTACATCTTCCCTGAGCGGAAAGAGATTTTCGACAAGATTCCGACCGTCGACATTCCGAACTTTCAGACGCTGGACGGGGGACCTTATCCGTCCTCGTCCACCGGGCCCATCTACACCATTTCGGATAACCTCACCAAGATCGCAGGCAAGCACACCTGGAAGTTCGGGTTCTTCTTCGAGCGGCTGGGGCAGAACGACTTCGATCAGATCAACGTGAGCGGCGTTCCGGGCGGCACCAATAACCAGAATGGCCGCTTCGTGTTTTCAGACGCGCGGACCGGCGCGGGCACTTCCTCGCTGGCGATCGCCAACGCGGCGCTCGGCCTCTACGATACCTACGCCGAGATTGGACCGCGCGCCTTTACGCCGTATCGCGCCCATTCCTGGGAGTGGTTCGTGCAGGATAGCTGGCGCGCCACCGACAAACTTCGGGTGGAACTCGGGATGCGCCACACGATCATGAATCCCTACTACAAGAGCCTGTGGGGCAACATCGCGGTGTTCGATCCGAGCCGGTACAACAAGGCCAACGAGGCGGTGCTCGATCCGCGGACCGGCAACGTCCTCTCGGGCGACCGTTACAACGGAGTGCTGATCCCTGGGACCGGCTTCCCGGCGGCGGCCAAGGGCCGTGTGGCGGTGGCTGATTCCGGTGAATTCAACTACCTGTTCGACGGCGGCGATTCCTACTACGGGCAGATGCACTACGGCAACTTCCAGCCGCGCATCGGGCTTGCCTATTCGGCGGATCAGAAGACGGTAATCCGCGCCGGGTTCGGACGCTTTATGGCGCGCCCGGGCGTGGCCGACAACGTCTTTCTGGGCGGCAATCCTCCGTTCCAACCGATGGTATCGGTGGCCAACGGTGTGGTTGACAATCCCGGCGGCGGCGCACGGACCTCGTTCCCGCAGTTCTTTATGACGCAGGACCCTGTGTACAAGATCCCGAGTTCCTACAAGTGGAACCTGGGCGTGCAGCGCGACATCGGGTTCAAAACGATTCTCGAGGTTGGCTACGTCGGCACAGCCGGCAATCACCTCGAGCGCGAGCGCGACCTGAACGCTCTCCAGGCCGGAACGGTGCAAGCCAATCCTGGGGTGAACGTGAACGCGCTTCGTCCTTACAAAGGCTTCGCGTTCATTCCGATGAACGAGAACGCCGCGCGCAGCCGCTACAACGGGCTGCAGGTGGAGTTGAATCGCCGCTTCTCCAACGGCTTCCTCTATGGCTTCGCCTACACCTACGCGAAGAGCTACGACAACGCTTCGGGCCGCCGCGACCGCCTCTACAATCCGTTCAGCGATCGCGATTACTGGGGATTGTCGAGCTTCGACACCCGCCACGTGGCGAACTTCAACTTCATCTACGAGCTTCCGTTCCTTCGCGGCGCGAACAATCTTGCCCAAAAGGTTGCCGGCGGCTGGCAGGTGACGGGCGTGTTCCAGTTCCAGACGGGAACACCGTTCACGGTGGGGTCGAGCGACGATTTCGCCGGCATTGGGTCCAACGACTTCAAGCCGTGGAATATGAGTGCGGCGCCGACGGTGCAGGGTGCGTTCTCGCAAGGCGCCGGAGACTCGAACTTTTACTTCACCACGAAGGATTCGAGCGGCACGGCGCTGTTCAGCCGGCCGGCTCCGGGAACGTTCGGCAACCAGACGCGGAACAGCCTGCCGTTTAACAACGCCGGGTTCCAGAACTGGAATCTGGCGGCGTTCAAGAGCTTCCAGATTCACGAGTCGCACCGGGTTCAGTTCCGGGCGGAGTTCTTCAACTTCCCGAATCATCCCAACTGGAGCGGCGTTGATACCAACCCGAACAGCGGTACATTCGGTAAGATCACGGCGAAGAACAGTGAGCGGAACATTCAGTTGAGCTTGCGCTACGAATTTTAACGGCTCAAACTGGTAGCGTATTGGCCCGCCCGGCTTTGGCTTGGCGGGCCTTTCCTTTGACAGCGGTAGAGATCCGAGGATTGTGCCCGGCCGCCTTGCCCTATGCCTTTCGGCGTCCTATCGGAACCCTTGCCCCCAATGGAGGAGCCCAACCGCGACCGTGAACACGGGCCAGAAAATGTGTTCGAAACCGTTCCAGGCGATCAGGATTCCAATCAGCGACGGCATCGGCTGGCGAATGAATTCGAGCCAGCGTAGAAAGGTGGATTCGGGCAGCAGGAGCCCGATGGCGGAGTGACCGTCGAGGGGCGAAACCGGCAGCAGATTGAAGGTTCCGAGCAGCAGATTGAGCGAGAAGAGGATGCCGAGGAACTTTGCGGCGCCTGCCGAGACCGCGCCGCCGGTGGGGTCAACCAGATGCGAGAAGCCGACGCCGGTGGGTATCGCGAAGGATCCGGTGGCGAGGCCGATGTGGATCATGGCGGCGGCGGCGATGACGAGAATGAAATTGGCGATGGGTCCGGCGAGAGCCATCTTGGCGGCGCTTTTGGGATGGCGGGCTTCCCAGAAGGGATCGTAGGGCGCGCTGCCCCAACCGAGCATCCAGCCGCCGAGAAGGTAGGTGAGCAGCGGGACGACGACGGTGCCGAAAGGTTCGCGGCGAATGTGGGGCGCGGGGTTGAGGGTGACTTGGCCGGAGTTGTAAGCGGTGAGATCGCCGCCCCATTGGGCAACCAGCGCGTGCGCAGCCTCATGACAGGTTAGCGACAACAGAAACGCGACGTACCAAAGGGGAAGATCGGCTAGTTGCTGAGGATTCACAGGGAACTTTGATTGTCATCGAATCGGGCCGGTGTTGTAAAGGGCAGCGGCCCTCCGGCGGTCACACCTGCGCGGCGGCGGTGGACCAGCGTTCAACGGCGGCGCGGAGCCGATCGAGC
>JBGSME010000698.1:0-4485 GCA_041740335.1 Bryobacteraceae bacterium
CCGATCTCGTAACCTTATTGCGGTCCGCTCGCACAGTACGGCGATCCTACCCGTTTCGAATGGTACCATTCCATCCCCTTTCTTATGACGGCGTAACCGCCCAGTGACTGTTACCGGCGGCTACCTTCGGCACTGTAGCGGAGCGCTGGATCGCCGCTGATCGACCGCGGCTTGACATCTGGTGGAGGCCAACGATAGGCTTCGGGCGCGGGTAGCCTATTGCGCGCCGGGATAGCCGATCGGAAATCCGATGGGGTCGAAGCGCGGGGCGTCTGGCGCGGCGGTTCGCATTTCGAGGGAAGCCTTGCCCGTCGGGTCTGGGGGCTCCACGCAAACTCCGATGCGGTCGTTGTCCCGCGTTCGGATTGTGATGCTCAAATTGCTGGCCACCGGCGCCGATGGATTCCTCGTACATGGAAGCGTTCCAGCCGGAATCTCCGGAACGGTCACGTGGATCTGATACAGCCCTACGGCGCCAGGAGTCAGGCCCGCGTAGTCTGGTCGAACAAGCCGCTCGGTGCGTGGATTTCGGCCACCGTCGTAGGCAAAGTCGAGGCTTGTCAGCACGCCGGAAGTGACGTCGACCGCGGGGAACGGCGAGGCAACCCCAAATGGTACGTAATTGTAGCCGAGTCCGAGGCCAACGGCGTAGACAACGAGTGTTTCTCCGCTACTAGCTGGATGAGTACTCCGCACCAAGGTTCCGTCGGCATGGGTGATAATAGGGCTGCTATTACGATCGCAAACACCCCATTCCGGAATCGCGAACGATGTGGCCGGGCATCCGTCTGACAGGATTCTCGGCTGCCCAATGAGTCCGGCGCCTTCCGATGCGATTTCCACCCCTTTCGCAACGACCACGAGGAGGGCGGAAGTAATTACGCTGACGGGTGGCGGGCCAGGCCACTGAAACGTGATCATCAGGCCGATCGGCAAAGACGTACAACATTGGCGTATGGAAAGAATGGGTGCCTTTACATCGAGCGGCGCGTTGCGCGTCCCCATTCTCGCCAGCACCGAAATCCCGCCCAACTCGGTGGGAAGGGGCAGGGATGTTGCCTCCAACTTTCTTACGGGAGGAGACAATCCCACCGGTGGATACAGATCTTCATCGACGCCGAAAACGTAGATGGTCCCAATCTGGCCCGGCGAGAATCGCGGAGCCTGGGGCACTGTATGGCCACCAATTATTCCCCTGCCTTGGCCGAACGCCGAACCTGCAATCAGGACCAAGGCGAAAGCCGCGATCACGCGTCGGGCAACGAAGGGCCAATACCTTTGTGGCAGTCGATCCTTGGAATCGCAAAGGCCGCGGAGGCGCGGCTCCAAACATGGAAGGAACCCGCGATTCTCCGGCGCCGGCGCGTTTCGGTCTTGCGCGTGTTCCCTAGAGTTCGAAGCAGCCCATCGGATCCGTTCGGGGAAGTTTTCGATATTGGACAAAGCGGCCTCCGTTCCCTTGTTGAAACAACTTATTGCCTACGCCCTTCAGGGCTGTGACGGAGAGCGGGATCGCCGCCTATAGTCCTGGGCGGCGGAGTGCCAGGAGATCGCAGCACTGAACCCAGTGGATACGGCACGAAATTCGGCACGTACTGATAGCTCGCTCGTTCGTCCTCTGGTGGATCAACGCTGAATGACTGGCCAAGCCGGTTCCAGACAACAATACTGATCTCTTGTTGGCGAACATATGGTGCCGAGGCCCACCCCCAGGTACCCGACGCCATCCTCGAGTAATCCCCGGCAGCGAAGCAAAGCTGGGGGCCGCAGCGGTTCTGGAATTGCAGACAGAAGTTCGGCTTGATCTCCTGCCCGAGTGCATTGCAGTCCCCATAGCTAACCGCGACCACTACATCGCTACCTGAAGGGATATAAACGCTTCTCTGGATCAGCCTAGGCTGAGACGCCTCCGAGCAGAACTCCAAGAACGAATACCAATACGCGGTATTGCCGCTCTCGCTGGTTATGGCGGTGGTTCCGAGGAGTTGATTGGCGGCTCTGAGGTCGAGTTGGCCACAACCGCGGTCTGAAGTGCATACATTTATGTTGTTGTAGCGCTGCCCCGAAAAATATGCGCGAGAGAACGATACCGACCATTGCCCATTCGGCGAACCCTGGGCGTCAATCAGGGCGCCAGGAAAACCTGGGCTTCCTGTAGTGCTCCTGTGCCATCAGGGTATGTGCTCGCAGTACCGCTGTCTGGAGCATCGTCGGGGAACTCTATCACGAGACCTCCGTACGTGAACCCGTCCCCCGTTGTCGACTCCCACCGTTCGATTCCCCTCGGTTGGTTTGACGAGGAAAGATTCCAGGGAACGAACACATGAAACCGTGAGGGACCGGGAGTACTCCCCGAACTGCTGGGCCCAGCCCAGATAACACGGCTAAGTGGCCCTTTGTCTACGCCAGAGACCGGAGTCGGGTTGAGCGGCTGCATTGGCTCGAAGGACGCTCCGCCATTTGTCGACAGCGCAGTATAGAAACGGTTGTCCCCCGAAAGCGCGCGAAAAGCTCCAACGACGATCCTATGTTGGCCAGGAGTACCATCTTGAATCGCCACCGAAGGGTAGTCCAGCTTGTCTATCGTATTGACCTTGACCGGTGCAGGCCAGGACGAAAAGTTAGGACCCAACGAATATCCGAAATAGACGTCACCCCCTCCACCCCCCGAAGGCACGGCAAGGCCCACATAGACGAAGCGCTTGGTCACGTTGTCGAAAGCTAAGTTGACATCATGCAGAACCAAGCCGCCCACTGTTGGCAGTGAATAAGTTGTCCCACCCCAGTTGGCACCGCCGAATGCATCGCCGACTTGGACGGCCACAAAGGCGCCGGTCGACGCCGGACCTGGATAGGGGGCCCGAGGATACCCGTTCCACGAAGTGGCCCACACCCGCGTTCCGTCAGCCAAGACACCGGAAGCGCTCGACGGTTCCCAAATTCTCGCCTGCAAAGTCTGAACATTGCTCACATCCGAGTTGGAGATCTTCACCAAACCCCCAGTCTTGAATGTAAGCATCCCAACAGGCTGCCACGTAGACGACTGGTAGGTCAGGCAGTTCATGGAAGCATCGAATTGACATTGCTGCGCGCCACCGTAAACCACCTTTCGGCCAGTGAAGCCCGCGGCGAACTCAGCGGTTATCGAGAGGATGAAATCATCGCCGCTGGTTGTGCCAGTGCCACGCGTTATCTTACACTGTCCGTTCTGCAGAGGGAACCCGTTTTGGGTTCCAAGGACGGCCGGCCCGGTCAGATCGAACGGGTTACCCAAGTCTTTGTACAAGAATAGATTACTGCCGTCGTTCGCCAAGAAGCAACCGTGCGCGCCATCGATCGCGTCGTTGATAATAATCCATCTCCCTGTAAATTTGTATGAGCCAGATTGCTTGCGGTAGCGGGCTGTGATTGTGTAAGTCTGCCCCGAAACTTGCGGATCCACCGATAGAACGATCGGCGTAGGTTTACTGCTCACTTGCGAGGCCGGCCATGTGCGCCACACTCCCATCGCCTTCCATCCGGAGTTGAACGTCGGTGAGCCGAACAATGGGAGGGTACGCGCAGCCATATAGATTACCTTATCTCCTTGACCTTCTCCTCCCTAATAGGCAGGAGTTGGTTCCATCAATAGCCCGATGAATAATGATGTTAAGGATATCGAGTGACTGCTAATTTGGCGCGGGTGAACCGGCGCCAGCGCTGAAGGTGAAGGAGAACGGTTGAGTGCTGGCGCCGTTGGCTACACCACCAGAGACCGGAGCCGACGACGGCACCACGCTAACTGGGCCAAGCCGGGCGGCCCACACCCCCTGTCCCCCCCCGGCGAGCAGCGAAAAGACAAGAACCGTCGTAAACTTCGTAGAAAACTTAGCTCACTTGCAGTTGACGTTAACACTAGTGAGTCTCACATGCAAGCCTAAAATGTCCTTGAAATGCAACTGCATTGTTGTATTCCACTTTTCGACCTGCTATTACTTTTTCTCTGAACAATGATCTCCACTCCCATTGTCCCCCTCGTCCGCTACAAGGACATGGAAGCTGCCGACGCGGAGGGGGACTGCGGCTTGGCCTTGCTAGTCTGGTTTGGCTGCTCCAGGAAACTCCGATGCGATCTGTTTCAAACTCCGGCCGGACCGCAATGCTCAAGTTGCCCTGTGGTGAGGCCTCCGAACTCGGGCGGGATTAGTCGCTCCGTGCGCGGATTTCGGCCCCCGTTGTAGGCAAAATCGTGGCTCACTAGAACGCTGTTTATAGGGGCGGCCGTCGCCGGCGCAAACGATACGGTGGGGCGGTTGGTGTCATTGAGAGCACACCGGATTGGTGCGGAAACCGCAGAGGCACGGCAGACTGGTAGAATCCGGTGAGGAGAAACACGAATGCCCCGTCTTCCCATCGCCGCCGTCCTGCTCTGCCTCGCCGCAGCCACCAGCCCACTTGTGGCGCAAACCCCGGCCCCAGCGCAACCGCAAGCCCCCGCAGCCGTGC
>JBGSME010000699.1:0-1840 GCA_041740335.1 Bryobacteraceae bacterium
GGCCTCCTCGCCCACCGGTACCCAGTTTCTGCAGGCGTGCGGATGCGCCGAAGCCTCGCGGCGGCTCCGGCCGGACGCGCGGGAAGTGGTGCTGGTGTGTTCGGGCGATGGAGCCACCAGCGAAGGAGAATTCTGGGAAGCGCTGAACATCGCCTGCCTCGAAAAACTACCGGTTGTGTTTCTGGTGGAAGACAACGGCTACGCGATCTCGGTGCCGATCGAAAAGCAGACCGCCGGCGGCAGCATCACGCGCTTGACCGAAGGCTTTCCCGATCTGCTGCGCATCGACGTCGACGGCACCATCCTCACCGAATCCGCCGAGGCCATGCGAAGCGCCGTTGCCCATTGCCGCGAAGGCTCAGGGCCGGCGCTGGTGCGCGCGACCACGATCCGCCCCTACTCGCATTCGCTTTCCGACGACGAGCGCCTCTACCGGCCGGAGCAGGAACGCGACAACGAGGCCGCACGCGATCCATTGGTGAAGTTTCCGAAGTGGCTGTTGGCGGAAGGCGTGCTCGATCCCCAATCGCTCGACCGGATCGCCAAGGAAGTGGAAGCCGAAGTGGAAGCCGCCTCGCGAACTGCGTTGCGCGCCGATCCGCCGCCAGCCGGCTCCGCGCTTCGATTTCTCTACTCGGAGAAGGTGGACCCAACCGGCGCCACCTTCGCCACCCAGCCGAAGCTCTCCGGCGACCCGCGAACAATGGTCGACGAGATCAACCTCACCATCGCCGAAGAGATGGAGCGCGATTCCCGCGTCCTGGTGTTCGGCGAAGATGTCGCCGATTGCAGCCGCGAAGAGCACCTGCCGCTGATCAAAGGCAAGGGCGGGGTCTTCAAAGCGACGCAAGGGCTCCAGCGCCGATTCGGCTCTGACCGTTGCTTCAACACGCCGATCGCCGAAGCCGCGATCGCCGGGCGGGCGATCGGCATGGCGACGGCCGGACTGAAGCCGGTCGCCGAAATCCAGTTCTTCGACTACATCTGGCCCGCGATGATGCAGATCCGCGACGAGATGGCGACGCTCCGGTGGCGAAGCCACAACGGGTTCTCTTGTCCGCTCGTGTTGCGCGTGCCGATCGGGGGCTATCTCACCGGCGGGGCCGTCTATCACAGCCAGTGCGGCGAGGTCGCCTTCACGCACATCCCCGGATTGCGCGTGGTGATGCCGTCGAATGCCCTCGACGCCTGCGGGCTGCTGCGGACGGCGATCCGTTGCGACGACCCGGTGCTGTTCCTGGAGCATAAGAAGCTGTACCGCGAGGCTTACAATCGGTCCGCCCACCCGGGGCCCGAATACTGCATCCCGTTCGGGAAGGCGCGTATCGTGAAAAGCGGAACGCGGCTGACGATTGTCACCTATGGGGCGACAGTGCAGCGCGCCGTGCAAGCGGCGTTGCATCTGGATGCCGCCGGCGGCGCGGAGACAGGGGCGGTGGAAGTACTCGATCTCCGAACCTTGAACCCCTACGACTGGGCGGCGATCGCCGAATCGGTTCGCAAGACCAGCCGCGCATTGGTGGTGCATGAGGACACGCGATCCTGGGGCTATGGCGCTGAGATCGCGGCCCGGATCGCCGAGGAGCTGTTCGCAAGCCTCGACGCGCCGGTGGCCCGGCTGGGCGCGTTAGATACCTGGGTTGGATACAATCCAAATCTCGAAGACGAAATTCTGCCGCAAACGGCGGATATCGTTCGTGAGGCTGAACGTCTTCTTCGATACTGACGATGGAGTACCAATGGCCGAGAAAACTTTCGATGTAATCGTAGTCGGTTCCGGCGCATCGGGCGGAACGCTGGCGGCGCACTTGGCGCGCGCGGGCGTCGATGTCGCCGTTGT
>JBGSME010000700.1:0-6158 GCA_041740335.1 Bryobacteraceae bacterium
TCCTCGAACGCGCCCGCAAGCGCTCGGTCGACAACTATCTCGAGGTGACTCGTGTCGCGCCGATCACCCGCTTCGTGATCCGCGCCGGTTGGGACATTCCGGCCGTGCTGGAACAAGCGATCAATTCGGATCTACCGGGCGAGATTCGCGCTCTGGTGCGTGAGTCGGTCTACGACACCGCTTCGGGCGAGCACCTTCTCATCCCGCAGGGGGCGCGGTTGTTCGGTCGCTACAATTCGCAGATCGGCTACGGGCAGAACGCGGTACAAATCGTGTGGGACCGGCTGATCTTCCCTGACGCATCGTCGATTGACCTCGCCGGAATGACCGGCCAGGATGCCGCCGGGCGGAGCGGTTTCCGGCACGATGTCGACAACCACTATCGGCGGCTGCTTGGCTTCGGACTCCTCACGAGCATCTTCAGCGCCGGACTCCAGATATCGCAGACGCATCGCGGCGGGATTCTCGCGACTCCGTCGTCGGGCGAGGTAGCCGCGGCGGCCGTGGGCCGGGAAATGGCGCAACTCGGCGCGGAGACGACGCGGCGGAACCTGAACGTCCAGCCGACGATCAAGGTCCCGGCGGGATTTCGGTTCAACGTGCGCGTGAATCGCGACTTGGCGTTCGAGGGACCATACCGGCCAATGCGTCCCGGAGGCGCCGAGTGAGCTGCTTGCGCATCAGAATGTAGGCTTCATGCACATCCGAGCTGCCGAAGCGCGATGTGCTAGTCTAATCGGGTATCGGACCAGACCCGATAGACACCCATGGACAAATCGAAGCAGCCCGTCTTTGAGCTGACCGATGAGAAGACCCCGCGCCGGGGCAAGAAATCGACGGTCGAGCTTCACCGGTTCCTGGTGCGGCTGCTCGCGCCGGTGAACGAGAAGCTGCGGCAGAAGGCGATGTACCGGGGGGACCTGTCGCAGATGGTGGCGCAGGCGCTCGCGAGCGTCGACTTGCAGAAGATGGGGCTGGTATCGATGAAGTGGGGGCAGGAGGAGTTCAAGGGGGTCACGATTCAGGTGCCGGTGAAACTGCGGGACAAGCTGATCGCGGCGTCGGAGAAGCGGGATGTGTCGATGAACGCGCTGATTAATTCGGCGCTGGTTCACTGGCTGGCGGAGCAGGGCGACGTGAGGATTAGAGGCAGTCTATCGTCGACGGATTGACCGATGTGAAATCACTTGGCCCCAGAGCGCCACTAATCGCCCTCAGTACTTTCCTGAACCCGACGCGCCCGCTGCGGGCAGTTACTTGGGCAATCGAGAACGCTGACTTGAAGACGATTTCAGTTCGCCTTCTCGAAGATCAAACGTGGGAACGCGTTTCTGCTTACAACCGTTTGCGTAAGTGATCGCCTCCTGACGCCGGGCTCGTTCATGTACACCCGAAAACTCTTGCCCTGTTGTGCTGCTACGAGCAAGACATACTGAGACTCTTCTCCGCCGTTCTCCCGGGCGCGCTCAGTGCGCTTCTCCTCTAACTCAGCCAACGAGAGGATGCAGATTTCCTTGGCCCGGACACAAACCAGAACGACGAATACGCGAGCGTCATATCGCGCCTTCAGCGCAGACAGTTCCTCGAGATTGGCCTCTGTGAAGACGAAGCTATACTCCTTGAAGCTCCTACTCGGATTTGAGCCATACTTCAGATAGACGCCCGTGTCATGATTGACGCTGAATGCGCATCGCGACTTTTCTCCGTCCGGCAGTTCAAAAGAGTTGATGGCCTTGAAAGTTGGGAATTCCGCAATCTGTGCCAATGCGGCACCATGGTACAGGTCCTTAACGTCGATTTTCATATGATCGTATGATAAGAATCGCTTCGATTTCTGTCAAGGAAGCCTGGATTTTCGGATCGCTCGATATGCCCTGTCCGCCCTGTCCAGGGACACCAACATTTCAATCACCCAACCTTCACCAATTCACCGCTAACCACATCGTAGAAGTCCGGACTCCGCTCCGCGACAATCTCGATCAGTTCGATTAGCGCCTGCTCAAGCGCGACCTGTTCATGGGGATCGCCGGCGCGGTATACCTCGTAGCTCACTCTTTCGGGACTAGCGTCCACGAGAACAATGTAGATGCGCTCGTATTGCTCGGGGCGGCCAGCTGGGTCGTCGCGACCGGTAAACATCTTGAGGCGCCGATGGGCATTCAAGAACGTCGACTGGCGATTCTTGGTCCCGTCAATCTTCGCGCCGGCGTCAAGGAAGAAAAAGCCGCCGAGCGTAGAATACGGAAACCGCCGGTGCAGGGTTGTCGACTCGAACAGCATGTCGTTGCGCCTGTTGGTGAGGTTCTTCTGGAAGTTCCTTGTCTTCTTGTCTTTGAAATTGATGGTCTTGACCGACAGCGCCAGGAGGAGGCCGGATTCCTCCGTTGCCCAAGTGACGTCCACTTTCTTTGCGCCGAGACCTCCATCCATCCTGCGCTCGGCACCAACTTTGGCGCGGCGAGCGGGCCCTCGCCTACTCGCTGATTTCTTCTTCGGTACCATTCTCATCCACTCCGTCGGTGGACTCGCGGGACGGTTCTCCCAGGAGAGGTAGGGTTCCCGCGAGCCCCTTCTTTCGAAGCGCCTCAGCCAACGCTCTTGCGGCAGCCGCCGACATCAGCTCGGAGTAGCGCTTCTTTGCTGCTTGAGTGGCGTCGTCGGAAGGCTTCGGCGGGAGCCCTTTGAACTCCTTCGTCAGTAGGTCATCCACATCACTCATTGGCACGACTCCGGCTCGTTCGGCGCTCACGAAGCATCCGAGCAGCTTGATGCAGAAGGCGGATGTCACTGGAACTCAGGCCGAGTTCCTTCCGCAGGAGCGCCTGATCGGCCCGCTCTCTTAGCTCCTCGGAGTTGCCCGTCCGTGCAATCTCGTCGAACTCCACGGCAAGATCCTTCAGCCGATCATCTGTCGGCACGAACGGGAGCAATACGCTCTCCGCCTCGGTTGGCTCCAGCTTGAGCAGGCCCCCGCCCAGCGCGTGGCCTTCGATTTCGACGCTGAGCTGGGTAAGGGTAGTCTGCCAGAGGGCGGCAAGGCCGTCGCTAGAAATCCGTGCGGCCGGGTGCAAGCGAAGAATGTGGAGCGAGTTTGGCGCCACCACCTCCGCATCGTTGGCTACCAACTTCGGAGAATCTCCGCTCATGTAGGTTAGAAAGGCGTCTGGTTGGTAAACGTGGGGAACACGATACCATGGCTCACGATTGCTGCACTTGAATGTTCGGTGAATTCCCGCCTGCTCCCCGCTCCGAATGTACTCTTTTACCGGCTCCGGAAGCGCCCCCCTGCCGGGCAGTTCTAGAAGGAAGCCGGCATCCGAGGTCTTCACCAAAGCTCGCCAGTCCTGCTTCGTCAACCGCAGACCCGTGAGAGATCTTCCCCGGCGAACACATGGTCGCAGGTACTTCGCGGGAATGCCCTTCGCCTGCGCCTCTTCCGGTGAGAAATGGAAAAAGCTATTAGCGCCAGTAACGTAACCGATGCCAACGTCGGCCAAGTTGCCGAGCCGCGTTGCCTTCTCGTGCCCGCACAATGCACGATACAAGTTGGCGGCCTTTGCGGGGATGAGCGATTCGACTAAGCGCTCCACGCCAGATACCAATCGACGTGTGTTCAGGCTCCTCATAGACGAGATGGGAACTACCCCGTTCGCCTCGATAGCACTGAGCGTACCGACATGGGCGAGATCGCGCAGCCTGAACTTCGCTGTCGGCGCGCCGTTCCGGCAGCCCTCCGCGAGTAGCAACAGAGTGTCTTCGCTGAGTTCCGTGAACAGCTTCCTTCGGAATGTAAGAAAGTTCACCGACTCGAACCGTCGCGCCAGATGGGCAAGTACCGGCCGGGCGTAGGCTGCGTGGCCGATCTCAAACGGGATCACCATTGCCAACCGGCCACCATCTCGAAGAAATCTGATGCTGTGGATCAGGAAGGGTAGCCACGAACTGGCCAATCCACTAAGCTTGAGCCCCTCCTCCGAAGCACGCACTAAGGCCTTTCGGCGGGCCTCACCAGCGAAGCGTTGGTAGCGGATGAAGGGAGGATTGCCAACAACGACATCGACCTTGGGCAGACGGCCGGGTGTGACTTCGAAAAAGTCGGCCCGAGGCAAGTTTCCCAATGGAACTTGGAACTCTTGACCGAGCAGCAAACTGATTTCCGAATGGACGCTTCCGTCAAGTTCGACACCGAAGACCTGCTGCCCTGGGTCGCCCCCGAGGTCGCGGATGCGCCGGCCGGCAGACCGCAGGAAGACACCACCTCCGAAACTGGGGTCGACTACAGTGTCGGCGGAATCGCGCACGGCCCACCACACAAGAAAATCGGCCACCTGGGAGTCTGTATAGTAGGCACCGAGTTCCTTGGCGCGGTGCTCAACTCTAGCGGTGTCTACAGCGAGCATCTCCGTAGATTCTACCGTGCCTCGCACCATCGCTGCCTGATGCTCTTCCTCGATCTCGGGGAAAAGGAACATCGTACCATTCGTCCGAACCGCGCGCCTCACGATGTCCATATCGGTCGACGCTTCCTATTCCGGCCCCAAAGGGCCCCAACTCATACTCGTGGTCCAGGGGCCGACAATGCGGATTTCTCCTCCACCTTCACACGGACGGCTGCCTTTCCAGGTCTTTGCTCCGCGCCCACCAATACTATGACGATCAGGAAGGGAGGCCTTATGGCCTGCAGATCAACCTGTCCCCGGATTCGATGCTCGTCCTTAGGACGTAGCGTCTCGCTGCTGTGTACTTTGTAGTCGTTCCAATCGAGCGCGTATGCCAGGATTTTCGGGTCAGAGGAGACCGTAATTGACACAACCTCAGTTGGCTCGGCACAAACGACGATGGTCCCCACCGCACCCTTTCCAATCTGTAATCGCTTAAGCCAGGTCACGTCCGCTCCGAAAGCCTCGAGGCCGTCACTCCATAAAGGACTCAAGAGTTCGACAAGATCCGACGGAACTCCGCATTCGGGTGTACTCCCTGGGCGTGTCCCCCCCCAAAGGCCGTCAGAATTCCTGTCGGATTCACGCCCTCGGAGGCGTCTATTAGAAAAGAGGGCTGGTCCAGCCACCCCAAGCTGCGCGTCCGGAGAAGTAAACCATGGCAACCCGCAGCCCGGGCGACCATAACCACGCGCCCGAGTTCGAAATGCCCGATGTAGTCGACGGTCAAGCGATTCACCCCGACGTGCGCGTCGCGGTCGAGGGCATGTGGAAGTGGTTCCAGCGCTACGTCCGCTATCGCTGCGGCTCCGACGAGCAGGCCGCGGTCCTCGCCTTCGAGATCGGCCGCCGCGTTTCCAGGCACCTCGACTCCTCTTCCGATGAGATCCGCGTCCTCAACGCCTACTGTCGAACCACCGCCCGGAACGTCGTCGCTGACGCCCTCAGAAAGAAATCGATCAGGCTCGACTACCGTGGCCTCTCGCAGGACCTCGAGCGCCTCGGCGCGGTCCAGCGCGCCGTCCAAGATGAACTGGATCTCTCGATCACCCTCGATCAACTCGCCAGCATCCTCGACGAAGAAACCATGGCAATCCTTCACGCCCGCCTGCTCGAGCGCTCCTGGGCCGACATCGGTCCGTCACTCAACTTGACCCCTGGACAAGCCCGCCTCCGCTTCTTCCGCGCGATCGAAAAGCACGGCGTCCTCCAGAAGATCTTCGGCCGTGACCGCGGATCAAGAGGTGGCCAATGAAACTACGGCTGCCGCCCTTCTTCGGCGTTGGTCCCGACCCCTTCGACGAAGTCGGATTCGACGAAGAGGCCTTCCTCCGCGACATGCGCGAAATCGTCGAGACCTCGTATCCGAACCCCGACCGCACCGGCTGTCCGGACCCGGCCCGGCTCCGCGATCTCGCATACCACAACGTCCCACTCCGCGACTCCCGCGAGGACAACCACCACATCGTCAACTGCTCGCCGTGTTTCATCGAGTATCACCGCCTCCGCCGTAATTGGAAGCGTCGGCGAATTATCGCGCGCGGCCTGATCGGCGTCGCCGCCGCAGTGGCCCTCGTCATGGTTGGAGTAACCTACGTCCGGCCAGACCGGCAGCCCTTGCCGCCGCCAAACGTACCAGTGCAGCATGCGCCGTCGGCAGGCGATCCGCTGTTGTTCGCAGCGCTCGACCTTCGCACCGCCGAACCCACTCGAGGTACC
>JBGSME010000701.1:0-3700 GCA_041740335.1 Bryobacteraceae bacterium
GCCGCCGGCGTGGGTGCAAGTGGAGCCGGCGCAGCTTTCGCGATCACCTCCGCGGGTGGCTTCGCCTCCGTCGTCTTCTTCACCGGAGTCTCGATTTCGAGGAGGCTGTCCGCGGTGAGCGCGGACTTGAGTTCCTCGATCGGCTGGGGAGGCTGCTGCGACGCCGCCAGTTTCTCCTGCTCGATGGCGCTCTCCACCCGGGCCAGCAACTCACGGGACGCGTTATCCTCCGGCCTCAGCCGTACGGCTTCCTTCAAATCGGCAGCCGCCTCATGCCGCTTTCCGAGAATGAAGTGCGCGTTGCCGCGGGCCGCCCAGCCTAGCGCGGACTTTGGATCGAGCTCAATGGCCTTGGTGCGATCCGCCAAACCGCGGTCATGTTCACCAAGGAGATGATAGGATCCACCGCGCGCGACGTAGGCCTCCGGCGACTTGGGTTGGAGCTGAACCACGCGATCGCGATCCGCCAGCGCCCCCTGATACCGTTTCGCGCGCACGTAAGCGGAAGCTCGCGCCAACAGCAGGCTCGGATCGTCCGGGGTGATGCCGAGAGCAACCGTGTAGTCGGTGGCGGCGGCATCCACGTTGCCGAGAACATCGTGGGCGCCGCCGCGCAATTTGTAAGTCCGCAAATCCCCCGCCCCGTTGGCGATCACTTTGTCCAGATCGGCCAACGCCGCGTCGAAGCGGCCGGACTTGCCGTAGATCTGTGCCCGTTCGATATAGGCCGCCCAGAGGTCCGGCTTCTTGAGGATGGCGGAATCGAAGTCCTCGATCGCATCCTGGGGCTGATCCAACTGCAACTTCGCTTTGCCGCGTTCGAGGTACGGCTCAGGCGCGTCCAGGCGGAGGCGGATCGCTTCGTCGTAGTCGGTGACGGCTTTCCGCCACTCGCCGGAGGCGGCGTAGGCCTTCGCGCGCCCATTGTAGACCGTGGATTGGCGAAGCCCGGCTTCCATGGCGCGCGTGTAGGCAGCCGGGGCCTCAGAGGAGCGTCCGGCGGCGACGAGAGCCTCGCCCATGGCGAAATGCGTTTCGGCATCGGCCGGAGCCAACCGTGCCGCTACGTCGAGATCGGCTAGCGCGCCGGCCGCGTCGGTAAGCGATAGACGGCACCAGGCGCGCTGGAGATAGGGCGCGTTCCACGCCGGATTGTTTGAGATCAGATTGGAGAAGGCGGCGGCGGCCTTCACGAAGTCACCGGCCCGTTTCCACTGCAGGCCTTCTTCGAAAGCGGCCTTGGCCCGGGCGTCCTGGGCGAAGGCTGCTGCACTGATCACGGCGAAGAGCACTACGGACAAAACACTTCGACGCATACGTTTGATCTGCTCTATTGTAGCGTCGAATGAGGGTGTTGCCAGTTCGTTACCAGCTCATGCGGGCATTCAACTGAACCAGACGCGCCCCCCGGGTATTCTGCAGCTCGCCGAAGAACCTGTTGTTGATGCTCGTTACCAATCCGGTAAGGTTGGTATGGTTGATGAAGTTGAACGCGTCCACGCCCGTACGCAGGCGCGCCCGTTCGCCGAGCGCGAATTCCTTGTTAAACGACACGTTCAGGTCCACCGCGCCGGGCTCTCGTATGGCATTGTTCCCCACGTTGCCTGGGCGTACCGACACGCGGGACGTGGGGCTGATCGGAACCAGCGCAAACGCAGCCGCGTTGAGATACTTCAGCGTATCCCGGTAGTTGTCGAACTGGACCTGTCCGCCGATGTAGTCCGGCCGCGCGACGTTGCGTTGCGTGCCAGCCTGCGACAGTTGCACCGGAGTGCCGGTTCTGGCGATCAGAATACCGGACACCTGCCACCCACCGAGGACAGCCTTGCCGGCGCCGCTGCTGTTGAAGCCGAGGGACGGCAGCGAGTAGGTCCATTCGCCGGTCATGTAGTGAGTGATGTCGCCGGTATTTGGCCCGCGGTCGGCACGTGGATTGAAGAAGTCCTGCGTGCGAGCGTCGGCCTCCCCCTGATAATAGGCGCCGATGTCGCCACCGGCAGTGGAAAGACCTTTGGCCCAGGTGTAGTGGAGGCTACCGCTGAGGCCGTGCGAGAACCGCTTGCGAATCGACGACTGCCACGACACATAAGAGGACTGCTGGGTGGAATCGACGTAGTAATTGACGTTGAGCACGGGATTCGGGCGGAGCCCGGTTACGCGGTCCACTTCGTTCATCCAGCGCTGCATGAGGAACTTCACGCCGCGCGTTCCCACCATTGCGGTTTCAAAGGCCAAGCTGGAAGTAAGTTCGCGCTGAATACCGAGGGTGTACTGCATCGTATAAGGATTCTGGAGATGCGGGTCAACCACGGAGAAGCTGTTGATCCAGCCGCGAGCCTTGGATTCGGAATCGATGATCCGGCTTAGGTCGTCGTTGTATGAGGGCCATTTGATGCCGAGACGCGTCGTATCCGCGCGAATGAAATTAAAGCGGAACGGCGCGGAAGCGGTGGGTTGGACGTGGGCCCACATCGCGCCGGCCACCTGACCCTGGAAAAGAACGCCGAAGCCGCCGCGCACAACCGTTTTGCTCTTGCCGCCTACGTTATAGGCGAAGCCGAGGCGGGGTCCAAGGTTCACCCATTTGTCGGATTCGTAAGGATTGTCGACGGGGCGGATCGGCCCGACGTTGAAGTTCGCGTCGAGCAGCCCATCGGGGTTGTAGATGCCGGTTTGCGGAGCCTTGTCGCTGCCAATGGGAACGAGGTGCGAGAAGTAGTCGTAACGGACGCCGAGATTCAGAGTCAGGTTCGGCCGTAACCGCCAGTCGGTCTGAGCGAACGCGCCGATCTGATACATTTTCGCCGTGTAATCACCATTGCCGTAGGTGGGCCCAACGCTGTTGGTGACATTATTCAGGAAGTCAGCCCGGTTACTGTAGGCGATGTTGGGCGCTTCCGGGTTATTGCGCCGGCAGCAGTCACGGCGGACGCTGAAGCCGAATTTCATGGATTGGCCTCCGATGTGGCGCGTATACTTCTGATCGAAGTTATAAGTGCGGCCCTCGAGGAGATACAATTCCTGATCGGGATTGGCCACTCCAGGGTAACTCAACCGGGGGACTCGGCGGCCAAACGGAAGCACTTCATTCTTGTTCGCGGGGTCGAACTGCTGGAAGAAAAACGCGTCTTCGCGCTGCATGTCGGTGAGGTGGTAGCCGAAGCGCGTTTCCGACGTCCAAGTGGCGCCGCCCGTCGTGTAGTTGGCGGTGCCGCGCTCGTCCCAGATCCGGAAAGTACGGTCATTGGCGCCGTTCAGATAATGGCGCGGCAGCAATTGATTCGGCCTCCCGCGCGTGTAACTGAGGGTCAGCGTGCTGGCGTTGCCCAGCCGGATGTCGCTCTTCATATCGACATGGTTGTCGTTCCGCGTGGACGAGGTCGGGTTGATGTACAAGCCGGTGTCGTCGTTCGGCCCGACGGGTTGGTTGGGAAGCGGGATGAAGTCGAGGTACAGCTTGTACGAAGGGTTTCTGGCGATCGCCTCGTCGCGCAGGCGCGAGGTCATCAGCGTTTCCTGAATCAGCGTGAAGGCGCGGTCACGATATCCTTCGAACACGCCGAAGATAAAGACGCGATCCCGCTTGATCGGCCCGCCGATCGATCCGCCGAACTGGTTAAACGTCAGGCCGGGCTTGTTGCGCAACCGCTGGTGGCGGGCATCTAAGTTCTCCGCGCGAAAGTTTTCAAACAGGCTGCCG
>JBGSME010000702.1:0-5209 GCA_041740335.1 Bryobacteraceae bacterium
CGGCAGCCTGTGCCGCTGTCGCCTGCGCCGTCTGCTGAACCGCCTGCTGGCTCGCTAGCTGCAGTTGCTCCAGCGCCCTCTGCGTCAAGTCGAGAACGGCCTGCTGGTTTGCCTGCAGCGCCTCGAGAGACACCGCCTTCACCAGTTCGCTCAGCCGGTCATCGGAGAGACTGGCCGGCACAGCAGCGGGCGCGATGGCCTGCGGATGTTCTTCGAGCAGGCGGCGGGCCTCTCCCAGCCGTGCTTCCAACTCCGTGCAGGCAGCATGGAGTCTCCAGACTTCCGCCTGGAATGCTTCCTTCTCCTGCCGGGCGTTCTCGGCGATCGTCTTCAACTCCGCCAAACGAGCTTCCTGACTCTCCAGCTTGTCGACGAATGCGTCGTGGGTGGTTTCGAGGCGAACTTTATCTTCGCGCAAGCCATGGAGCTGTTCGAGCGCCGTGGCACGTTCCTGCTCGAGCGCGGCGATCTGCACCCGCGCACCTTCCAACTCCTCGACCGCAGCCACCGCGGAAACATCGGTCTCGCCGCTCGAAATCCTCGCCGCGCTGGCGGCCACTTCGGCCCGCAGCGACTCGGCTTGGCCGCGGGACTCCTCCAACTCGGCTTCGACCGTCCGCAGCCGCGCTTCCTGCTCGAACAGTCTCTCCGACCACCCTTGATTCAGCTGGTCAGCCACTTTCTCCTGTGCGGATGCGGCCGCGGCTACCTTTTGCTCGGCCTGCTTTTGCATTTCCGCAAAACGCGCATCAAGGTCGACCCGTGCCGCGCGCAGTTCTTCGTTCTCTTCATTGAGCTGGGCGAGGAGTTCCCGTTCCTGGTTCCACTCCCGCTGCATTTCCTGGAGACGGACGTCCTTGGCCGATAGGCGCTCGGTGAGGGACGCCCGCTCCTGCTCCGCTTCCGCCTTCCCTTTCGCGTATAGCGCCGTTCGCTCCGATCGCAAACTTACCCATGCGACCAAGAATCCGAACGCGACGCCCGCAGCAATCGCCATAGCAAGCCAGATCTGTTGCACGCTTTTTCAGCCTCCAGTTGTCGTCTGTGGCCTTTCCATCGACGTGGCGGCGCAACAAGATTAGGGTAAATCCGCGAGTTTTTTTGTGGAATCGCACGGATGAACGTCATTCCTGGGGCTCTTCTAGGTGACTCACCCAGGGTGCAGCGTCAGGGATCAGCCGTAGGACGGTGGAATACTCGGTGCGGAATCAGGCGTTTAGCGTCTGCTCAAGCGTCGACGGTTCAAGCATGCGGGCGCGATCGCGGCACCATTCCGCACGGGGATGGCCTGCCGAGAGCCGACGTTCCCATTCTGCCGCTGCTTCGAGGTAGCAGGCACGGGCCGCCATCCGGTTGCCCATTCCCTCCTCGGCCTCCGCCAGCTTCTCCAGATACGGCATCCCTTCGGGATCCGCCGCCGCGTCCACGCTAATCTCGTAGTCGATCTTGGCGCGGAAGCCGCGTGCCGCCCGCTCGAATTCGCCCTGATACAGGAGCCATTCGTCTTCGGAGAGCACCTGGAGATCCCAACTGATGCTCACCGCTTCCCCGGCGAGGGTGCGCTTGTCAAGCGCCGGATTCGCCAGCGCCCGCTTCTCGACTGCCGAACACCGCGCCATCACCATGCTCGCGTCGGACAGTTTGCCATCCCGGGCCAAAGCTCGGGCGAGCATCAACATGTCCACCGTGAGCTCGAGCTCATGCTGGTCCTCCGACGCGCTCTTGCTTTCGATCGCTTTGCGGAACAGCGCCGCTGCCTCCCCATACTGCCGCCGAGCCACGCAGATCCTGCCCAAATCCGAGTATCGTTCGCCGACGGCGAACATATCCGGGCCCCCTCAAGTAGCCGCCCTCGCCTGCTGCAGCAATTCATAGGTCAAGGCTGCCGACTCCTCGAGATTACCCTGCTTATAGCGCAGCCGCGCGCGCAGCATCTGTACCGCCCGCGCCGCGCCCGGCCGCAAGGCTTTTCCGAGGCACGTGGCGCTTTGATCGGCCTTTTCGAGCGCAGTCTCGGCCGCCACGAGATCACCGACCGATTCCGCGACATTCACTTTGCCAAGCCAGCGGGCGAAGTCGCGTACCCGCTGAACGCGCCGCCGGACGGAAAGGAAAACCACGCACGCCCCGGCGGGGATCAAAGCCAACCACACCAACATCAAACCAGCGCCTCCCGGATCCGTAGCGCCCTTCGCCGCGCCAACTCGCCCTCGGTGGGCCGTTCGAGCTTCTCGAGCACCGCCGCCAGCTTCTCCATCTGCGTTGCCACCTCCACATGCCCGGTGCCCAACTCCCGCTCGAACACCGTCAGCGACTGGATTCGCATCTCCTCGGCCCGCTCCCAATTCTCCTGGGCCTCGCACAGCCGCCCGTAGCTATCGTATGCCTGGCCCAGTTCATGGCCCGGATTCTTACCCAGCAACTCCAGCGCGCGTTCAAGCGCGGTCCTCGCGGCGGGAAAGCTCCCGAGCGAAATCTGAGATTCGGCCATGTTCACCAGCACTTTGCCCACATCGAAGGAGTCTTCCCCGAACGCCGCCTTCCGCACCCGCAGCACTTCTTCGTACTCGGCCAGCGCCTCGGCCGGCTGCCCGATTTCGTCGAGCAGTACCGCGACATTGTTGCGCGCCTCCGCCGTTTGCCAATCGTCGGGCCCGTACAATTCCAACGCCAGTTCCGCGCACTTGCGCATGCTTCTGAGCGCCGCTTCCTTCTCGCCGATCGCCCGTTGCGCACAGCCCAGGTTCATCAGGTAGACGGCATAGTCGTTCCCGCGGGGAGCGTCTAAGTCACGGAAAAACGCCGCCGCCTCCTCCACCAGGCGCCGGCCGTGATCCTTGCGTCCATGCTCGAAATGGATCTGCCCCAGCGTGTATTTCGCCACCGCCGTCTCGATGTGCCGGTCTCCGTGCCGCGATTGCAAGTCCGCCAGTTGCCGCTCCACCAGCGGCAGCGCCCGGTCATACCGCTGCCTCACCATATGCCACTGGATGTGCATGGTCCTGATCCGCTCGCGATACAGGGCACACACCGCCAACCCGATCGCCGCGGCGATCCCAATCACTCCGCAGAGCGCATACCAAACCCAATCCATATACCGTCTCCATCGTCCGCCCTGTCCGCGCTCGTTACGGACGCTTGAAATGGCAGGCGATTCCATCGGGGAACTAGGGCGTTCCCCCCGCGGGCTTGCGTATGTTTAGCGGCGAATCACACCACTTCGATGTCCCAGCCCCATCCGGGCCGGTTGTGGGGCTCAGTGTAAATCCCTTCCGGACCTCGCGTGATCCGGTACTGCTCCTCGTGCACCTTGTAAGCTTCCTTCGGGCCTCCCGGCGGCGGCAGGAACAACTCCGCCCATGGCGCGTTTACATGCGAGATCGTAAAGTGAATTGCCCCGTTCAACCCCCCGCCATGCGGGATCACCGGAATGTCGTAGGCTGCCCCCATCGCCGCGATCTTCAGCAGTTCGGTCAACCCGCCGCACCACTGAATGTCCGGCTGCCAGATCGACGCTCCCTTGGCCTCAAGCAGGTAGCGGAATCCATACCGGCCGTATTCGTGCTCGCCGGTGGCAATCCGCGTGGAATGAATCGTAGCGTTCAGTCGCCCGAATCCACCGTAGTCGTGCGGCTGCAGCACTTCCTCCACCCAATACACACGATACGGCTCCAGCATCTGGCACATTTCGATGGTGTACCACTCCGTCCACGACATCCAGCAATCGAGCATGATGTCCCCATCCGGTCCGAGCGCCTTCCGCGCCCGTTTCACCAACTCCACATTCTCCTTCATACCGTCACGGCCGCTCGCCGGCCCATGCGGAATCGCCAGCTTCAACCTCTTGTAGCCGAACTCGACGTGCTGTTCGATGTCGTTGCCGGTGCAGTAGGCCGGTACGCGATCCTTCACCTTGCCGCCGATCAGTTTGTACACCGGCGCGTTGGTCGCCTTGCCCACGATGTCCCACAGCGCCATATCCACGCCGCTGATGGCGTTCATCGTCACGCCCATGCGGCCGTAACTCATGGTTGACCGCCAGCAGATATCCCAATTCCGCTCGATATCGAACGGATCCTTCCCCATCAGCAGCTTCGACAAATGGCCGATGACAACGTCGCCGCCACCGGGTCCGCCGTTGCCGTAGCCCTTGATGCCTTTGTCGGTGGTGATCTCCACCGTGAAGCTCGAGACTCCACCCGGGTCGGCGCCGAACAACGATCGAGTGGCCTTGTACTCGGGATAGATCGACATCGGGTTAGCCACTTCCACGCCCTGCGTCGACCATGCGCCCGGCGACGGCGTGTAGTTCGGCAGCGGTTTACGCTGGCGCGTCTTCACGAGGCGGATTCCGGTGATCTTCAGATTGCTGGTCTCGTTCTGAAACGCTAGAGCCGGCAGGGCACCGGCGGAGAGCGATGCGGTCTTCAGGAGGTGGCGTCGGGTGATGGGCGACATAGATGACTTTCTACGTTATTGCGTCGGGCTGGGGATGTCAATCGGGGTATACTTTTTGTCTTGCATCCGGGCGAACAAAATGCGAAACTGTCACTTCAGTCCGAAACCTGCGAAACTGTCACTTCGGACCGAAACCCAAGAAAAGGAGAACATCATGTCACTATCGCAAGAAGCCGTCGGCCAGCTCCGCTCGGCACAGGAATTCTTCAAACGATCCACGCGCAACCTCACCGAGGCCCACTCCACCTTCGCTCCGGCGGATGGCTCCATGACCACCGCCCAACAGGTGGCCCACGTTGCCCAGACGATCGATTGGTTCATGGACGGCGCGTTCCGCCCGGAAGGCTTCGATATGGACTTTGAGGCGCACGCCAAGGCAGTGGAGGCCGTCACGTCGCTCGCCGCTGCGCGCGAATGGCTCGACAAGTCGTTTGCCAAGGCCATCGAAACTACGGGCGCGAAGTCCGATGCGGAACTGATGGCTCCGCTTGCGCCGGGTCCGGTGATGGGTGGGATGCCGCGGATGGCGGTGTTCGGTGCGGTAACCGATCACACGGCCCATCATCGGGGTGTGCTGACCGTGCATGCACGGTTGAATGCGATTGTGCCGCCGATGCCGTATATGGATATGTAGGGCCGGCAGTCTTTCCCTCAATCGCTGGGCGTAGCTGAGCGGTTCCGTTACAACTCGGCGATCCGAAACACGGCCGCGAAAGGGCATCCGGCCGCTCCTACGGCGGCCCCGGCGCCC
>JBGSME010000703.1:0-4170 GCA_041740335.1 Bryobacteraceae bacterium
GGATCCAAGCCCAACTTCAGACATGCAGAGCTTGATATACTGCACCAGCTTGATCTTCGTATCGAGATGCAGCAGCGGTGTGTACCAGCGGTAAAGCGCGCGGGCCTCTTCCCAGCGTCCGCTGGTAGCAAGCTCCCACAACACGCGATTCTCATCCGGAAACGCGTTCACCAGCCCGGAAACCCACCCTTGCGCGCCCAGCAGTACGCTCTCGAGCACCAAATCGTCCACGCCGGAAAACAGAAGGTAGCGGTCACCGCACCGGTTCACCAGATCCGTGAGCCGGCGCGGATTGTCGGAGGATTCCTTGATCGCCACGATCGTCTCCTCCTTCGCCAGTTCGCCGAACATCTCCGGCGTGATGTCCACAAAGTAGGACGGCGGGTTGTTGTAGATCATCACCGGCAGCCCGCTCGCTTGCGCCACCGTGCGAAAGTGGGCCAGCGCTTCCCGCGCATCGGCCTTGTAAATCATCGCCGGCAGTACCATCAAGCCGTCGAGGCCGATCTTCTCGGCATCGCGCGCGAAGCGGCATGCCAGCCCAGTGGTGTTCTCGGCAACGCCCGTCAGAACAGGCACGCGCCCGCCGATCGCGTCCTTCATCGCCTTTAGCACCGTCAGCTTTTCGTCGTATTCAAGCGCCGTATTCTCGCCCACGCTGCCCAGCAGAATCATGCCATGCACGCCGGCTTTGATCATGTGATCGAGATGACGCGCCGTTGCGTCGAGATCGATCGACTCATCGGGGCGAAACTGCGTTGTCGCGGCTGGATAGACGCCGTGCCAGGAAACCTTCATATCGAAACGAGTGTATCAGTCTGCGATCGACTGATAGGCAAGCTGCTTGAACAAATTCCCAGGGTCGGGATTGGAACGCGGCGGCAGCACCTGGATCATATAGATGCCGATCAGCTTCTCCACCGGATCGATCCAGAACTTCGTGCCCGCAAGGCCGCTCCAGTTGTACTCGCCCTTCGATCCGTTGAGCCCGCTTTGGGCCGGATCGGTATGAACCGCGAAGCCAAGGCCGAAGCCGTACCCGGTTGCGTCCCTCCCGCCGATCTCGCCAAGATGATCGCTCGCCATCAGATCCACCGTCTTGCGGCTCAGCAGGCGGACCCCGTCGAGTTCACCGCCATTGAGCATCATCTGGCTGAAACGAAGATAGTCAAACGCCGTGGAAACTAATCCGCCTCCGCCGGAATAGAAAGTCGAACTCTCGTCGAGAAATCGCGCCGACATACCCGCTGGAGCGACTTCCAGATGCTTCCCGCTCTTGTCCGGAGCATACATCGCGGCGAACCGGTCCTGCTTGCTCCTGGGAACATGGAAGCCCGTGTCGGTCATGCCGATCGGGACGAAGATACGCTCCTGCAAGTAGCGATCGAATCGCTGGCCCGAGAGAGCTTCGATCAATTTCCCTTGCACGTCAACCGCAACGCTGTAGTGCCACCGTGTGCCCGGATGGAACCGTAGCGGGAGTTTCGATAGCCGGGTAATAAAATCGTCGAGCACCGTGGCGCTCAGCGGCTTCGCTTCTTCGTACATCGTGTCCACCGCGCTCTTGCTGAATAGCCCATAGGTGAGCCCGGCGGTGTGGCGAAGGAGGTCCTGCACCGTCATCGGGCGCTTCGGCTTCACCAGCTTGTTGCCGGACGGGGACTCTTCAAGAACCTGTAAGTTCGCGAACTCGGGGATATACTTCGACACTGGATCCTTGAGCGTGAACTTACCCTCTTCATACAGCATCATGAGCCCAACGCTCGTAATCGGCTTGCTCATCGAGTAGATTCGGAAAATAGTATCCAGCCGGATCGGCGTCTTCCTCTCGCGATTGGCGTAACCGGCGGTTTCGAGATATGCCACCTTGCCCCGCCGCGCAACGAGAGCGAGTACGCCGGGAACATGCTCAGCGCTAACATCGGCCTTCATCGCGTCCGAGATCCGGCGCAGCCGGACGGTGGAAAGCCCAACCGACTCCGCTTTGACAACCGAGCCTTTGTCAAGAGCCTGCAGCGGAAACAGTGCCGCCGCCAGCGAGAGCGCCAGGAGTTTGCGTGTTATGAGCATTTAGCCTGAACGATAGCATTCCAGGGCGCATGCCGCAAACCCTCAATATTCCAGTTGAACCAGAAATTGCACCTGCCGCGCCGGGAAACTTTCGAGTGCCGCCCCATAGCTGGCCAGCGGCGCCAGCGGCGTCGCAAAGTATTGGCTTACCCGCTCGGCGCGCGTGTGATTGGTGAGATTGAAACTTTCCACACCGAACTGTAGCAGCGCGCGCTCATGAAACACCGGGATCGTCTTCATCACGCGCATGTCCAGGCTCAAGATGGGCTGGGTGAGGTAAGGGTTGCGCGCCATGCCCGCCGGACGCGCTGAAATCGGATACGCGCCCGTGCGCAAGGCGTCCGTCGTCAGCAACGCATTGATCGGGCGGCCCGTGCCGGCCACCAGAATCGGCGCTACCGAAATTGATTCAAACGCCGATTGCAGCCATTCGGGCAACAGGTCGGCGTCAGGCAGATCAAACAAAGCGCTGGCGGCGAATCGCTGTGCCTGATGCTGGCGCGAAAGCGCCCAGTCCTTCGCGTTGTCGAAAGGGTCAAGCGGATGCTCGTCGAAGTCAGAGGCATCGTCTCGCGTTCGGCCGGCGCTATATGTGATCAGGTACGCAAGTTCCTTGCTGAGCCGGCGGTTCAATGAGATTGACGCGCCGGTAAACGCCGACCGCGCCGATTCTTCCAGCAGGTACGCCGGCGGCAAGCCTCCATTGCTGTTGCGGATTCGCGGCAGATGGAAGCCGCGAATGTGGCTCGCTTCGATCGATAGCGTCGTATCCTTGCCGAGCCCCTGCTCCACGCCGAGAGTGAACTTACGGCTATAGGTCGAAGGGAAATCCGGCGAAGCATTGTAGGTCGCGCGCGCGATCCCTGGCAGCGGCGCTGCTAACGTTCCCGCCATTGACGCCGCCAAGGCGCGCACCGCGTCATCGCCAACCGCGTACTGCTCAAACCCGCGCACACCGTCTTTCTGAATCGCGTCATTGAGAAACGCTAGCGGATACCGATCGTAGTAGAGCCCGAAGCCGGCCCGCACCACCGTTCGGCTTTTCGCCGTGGGTCGCCATGCAAGCCCCAGTCGCGGCGCGGCGTTGTTTGACGATGCCGGAAGCCCAGCCGGCATCCGCTGCTTGTCGAACCGGAAACCGAGTTCCACGTGCAAACCGGCACGCGCCTCCCAGCGGTCCTGAAGCCACAGCCCAACCGGTGCCGTCGTCATCCGTGTATGCGGATCCCCAAAGGCTTGCAGGAACACATCCGGTCGCCCCGCGGCAAATCGATCGAGGCTGGGGAAAACGAAGATGCCGGCAAAACGGTTTCGCAACGCCCCATCGAAAGTAACCATGTGGGCATCGGCGCCGGCGCTCAGCCGGTGACGCCCGAATGCAACGTTCAGGCTCTCCACCAATTGATAGTGCCGCTCGGTGCGATCCGCGTTCAGGCGATAGAACTCGCCAAGCGTAGCCACTCCAGGGATCTCGAGCATCGCCCCGGCTTCATTGGGCCGCAGCGTCATCGATCGGCCCGCGATCTGCACCCGGACGTCGTTCACAATCGCCGGCGACGCCACGCGCAGCCAGTTGGCCACCAGCGAATGATCGGAGGTGAGGCTGCTTCCCTGCGCGGAACGATCGGCAAAATTCGACGGCCCTTGCACTTCCCCCGTCACTCGGCCGCGGGACCATGCATAGCGTGCCGACAACGTATCGCGAGCGTCGATCTGATGATTCACCTTTCCCGAAAATTCCGTGCCCCGCGTCGACGTGTCGTAGAGCCCGCGCAGTGCCGAATGGACTGCCGCCCGCGAATACACCGGCGACGCCAGCGCGTCATTCACGATCGGCAGCGCGCTCGCCGGAACGTCGGACCATTCCCCCGCCGACTCATGCTCATACTCGATGGCGGTAGCGAAAAATGTACGGTCTCGCCGGATGGGCCCGAGCACGGATACGCCCGGCTGGTAGCGCCGGAAGCGAGGATCTTCGCCGCCTCCCACCTCCGGCTTGCGCGCGTTCACGGCTTCGTTCTGCGCGAAGAAGGTGAAGTCGCCGTGCCACAAGTTCACGCCGGATCGCGTCACCATGTTGAGCAGCCCGCCCGCCGCGCC
>JBGSME010000704.1:0-3470 GCA_041740335.1 Bryobacteraceae bacterium
GACGGCTTCTGCCTGTGGCCAAACGAGCACGCCAATCGATCGTGGGGCCGCCCCTGGAACGCGGCTGGCATCGGCCCCCGTCGCGACGTCCTCGGCGACCTCACTGACGCTGTCCGCGCCCAAGGCCTCCGCATGGGTTTCTACTATTCCCTCTACGAATGGTACAACCCTCTCTGGCTCGCCGATCGCAAGCGTTTCATCGCCGAGCATATGTTCCCTCAGTTCAAGGATCTCGTCACACGTTACAAACCCTCGCTCATCTTTAGCGATGGCGAGTGGGACATGCCTAGCGCCGATTGGCGCTCCGAGGAGTTACTTGCCTGGCTCTACAACGAATCGCCCAGCCGCGGCGACGTCATCGTCAACGATCGCTGGGGCAAGGAAACCCGCCACAAACACGGCGGCTACTTCACCACCGAATACACCGCTGGCCTCCAGGACGCCACCCATCCCTGGGAGGAAAATCGCGGCATGGGGCACTCCTACGGCTACAACCGCATGGAACGCGCCCGCGACTACCGCACCACGCGCGAAATGATCCTCATGCTCGCTGACCTCGTCAGCCGCGGTGGTAACTTGCTCCTCGACATCGGCCCCGCCGCCGACGGCCGCATTCCTGAGCTACAGGAGGAAAAGTTACTCCAGATCGGCGAATGGATGGCCGTCAACGGCGAAGCCATCCACGCCACCCGCCCCTGGAAGCGCACCCGCCAATGGAGCCCCGGCCGCGTCCCCGATTTCACCGCGTCCACTTATATGTCGCGTTACGAGATCGATGACTATGTCGCGAATCCCAAACCCGGCGGCGCCACCATCGAAGCCTTCTTCACCGCCAAGGGACCCGCCGTCGTCTACGCAATCCTACCCGGCTGGCCCGGCTCCACCGTGACCCTCAAAGACGTACAACTCCGTCCCAACGGCCGTGCGCGATTGCTCGGCACAGGCGCCCCCGTCACGCATCGTGCCTCTGGCAAGGATCTCGTGCTGGACCTGCCCCCGGTTGCCCCCACCGGCTCGCCCGTTCAGTACGCCTTCACCGTCCGGCTCGACGGCGTCGTGTAAGCGATATACTAAGTCCCGTGACCCGACGAACGCTTCTTGCCACCCCGGCAGCCGCCTTGGCCATGCCCGACGCTGGCCCTATTCCGATCATCGATACACACATCCATCTGTTCGACACTGCGCGCCCTCAAGGCGTCCCCTGGCCGCCCAAAACCGACGCGATCCGCTATAAGACCTCCCTCCCGTCCCGCTTTCGCGAAGTCTCGAAGGGCCTCAACGTTCGCGGCGCAATCGAAGTCGAATGCAGCCCTTGGTTCGACGACAATCAGTGGGTGCTCGACGTGATGGCCAAGGACACAATCATGGTCGGCACCATAGGCGATCTGGAGCCGGCCGGTAAAGACTTCCCCAAACACCTTGACCGCTTTCGCAAAAACCCCCTCTTCCTCGGCATCCGCTACGGCTATCTTTGGGATCGCGACTTCCGCGCCTCGCTCGCCAAGCCCGCCTTTATTGACGGCTTGAAGCGCATGGCTGCGGCCAATCTCACCCTCGACACCGCCAACCCCAGCGTCCGCGTCCTTGAAGACGTGATCCACGCCACCGACAAAGCGCCCACCCTCCGCGTCGTCCTGGACCATCTTCCCAAACTCCCCACCCCGGCGCCCGGCCTTGAGCGCAAGGCCTATGATGCGGCTCTCGCTGAGATCGGCAAGCGCAAACAGGTCTACGTCAAGTTATCCGCCGTGCTCACTGAGAAGAACGGCCGCGTCTCCCATAACCTTGAGGACTACCGTCCGAAGTTAGACGAGTTATTCGGTATCTTCGGCGAAGACCGCGTAGTCTACGGCAGTGACTGGCCCAACAGCGAACCCCTCGGCCCCTATCCGGATATCCTGTCGATCGTGCAGAAGTACTTCAATGCCAAGGGTCGCGCCGTCGCCGAAAAGTACTTCTGGAAGAACTCCGTCGCCGCCTATCGCTGGGTCCATCGCCACCCCAGCCAGCCGAAGCTTGGGTGAAAGCGGCTCCTACTGCGGCTGTACCCGGTAAAGCCCCGCCGCCACCCATCCCGACGTCGACGACGCATCCTGCGCCGACACATGAAACACCCGGCTCCCCGAAAACCCAGGACGGAACTGGATTCTCAACCGTAGCGTCAACGTATCGCCCAAACCCGTCGCGCTGGACCCCGCATCCTCGATCCCGCACTGGCCATTCTGTATCAAGCCGCCGCCTCCCAGCCTCAGCGGATCTACATACGCCGTCGCATCGTCGTTCAGCAGCAACACAGTGTTACTCGGGCGATGAAACCCAAAGTAACAAGCCCGCCGCGCATCCAACGCATCGTTCACAAGCACCGACACTGACTGCAAGTCCCCGGATCCGTCGGCATCCCGAACCACAAACTCGAAAGTCTCCCGATCGGACCCGGCCACTTCCGGCATCATCCCCGCTACCCACGGTTTCCCAGATTCAACTACGAACGGCCCGGTTATCCCCACCGCCGTCCAAGGCCACGAGTTCCCCCTCTGGTCAATCGCCGATCCGTATCCCACCAGCCGCCTCCCTGATGTCACAATCATCGGGAGCCGGACTTCCACCAGATCTCCATCCGTCACAACGCGCGACTGTGAGACATCGATCCGGCAGACCCCGGTGACCAGCGTCTCCGCCGCCCCCGGAGCCGCCGACTGACCGCCCGCCGTCAGTAAGTTCGTGCTTCGCCGGTAAACGATGTCGCACCCGTCCGTATCGTCGCGCTGCGTTCCCAATCGCATCCTCATCTCTTCGATATCCGCCCCGCCTTCTCCATCGGCGAACCGGAAGATCCATGGCCTCGCTCCCAGCCCGAACGGGAACCCGCTAATCCTTGGCGCTCCTACGCTCATCGGTAACATCTGCGGCAGCCGTGGATGCACCCCGCCCTGAAGTACCGTAAATACCAGAACGATTCCGCCGGTTGGATTCCGGACGAAGATCGGCAGCCCGCGCCCCGATCCGGTTCCGTTGAACGGCACGCGGAAGTTCACTTCGCCGGAGCCAAGCATCGGGAACGGGCCTCCCGGCACTTGAACCTCCGCACTGTCCACCCGCCACGCACACCCCTCCTGCGTGATCACCGCAAAGGCGCCCGTGCCGCCGAAGTAATCGTAGTTCCGCACGCCCGGCGCTAGCCCGTACGTGCAGTTCTCCGACCCGGCAAACCCCTCCTGCTCCACGCGCAGAAACGCCCCCCCAAATCCCACCAACCCCAGCCGTTGATCTGCCGGATTCCGCGCTACGATCACTTGTACGGCTGTCGGCCCGACACCTTCCGGCGGTACAGACACCGCCCAGTCCTGCCCCGAACTGCTCCACGCGCATCCCGCGGCTGCATCCACCTGCACCGAAAACCTCCCGCCTGCCGCCGGCGCTCGCACCAGATCCGCCCCCGGCAGGAACCGGATGCCGCACGCTGGGCGGAC
>JBGSME010000705.1:0-2906 GCA_041740335.1 Bryobacteraceae bacterium
AGCATGACGCCCGGGATGAGGCTAGCGGTGTGTGGGGCGGATAGGATTTCCCCGAACGCCGGGGCGTGGAGTTGGACAGCGGCGTGGTGGAACGGGAAAGACTTTGGAATTCCGGCCGTTATGGTCTGGATGACGGAGAACGGGACGGGTTCTCCGGAGGCGGCGTTAGTAAGGCGGCGCGCTGCGGGGCAACCGGGTAGCGGGGAATTGTCCGTCAGAAAGCGCTGCATTTCCGGGTGGCGGTTCAAGACTCTGTCTACGCTGGCCACGAATCCCGGGATTGGGGCGTCGCTGAGGGTAAATCGGAGCGAGGGCTGAGCCAAACCGGCGTCGAGAAACGCCTGGTGGACGCGGTTAAGCAGGTCTATGAACGGCTCCTTTTTGCTCGCGGCGAAGGTGGAGTGAAGGGCTACGCGCATGGTCTAGGGGGACTATCGGATGAAACGACACCGTGTTGTATGGGTGGAGGCAGCGGGTGAAGGAGGGGGGCGTTACATCGATAACATCCGGTTAACGTAAATGTCCTTTAAGCCACAGTAACTGGCGGGGTTCGGTTGCCATCCCTTCATCCAGGTATAAGTGCGCATGAATAAAGAGAAGCGCGGACTGAGGACGGCGGCTTGGGCCGGACTTTGCCTGATGCTTGGTGCGGCAGCTGGGCTGGAGGCGGCGCGGCCGCCGAGCGTGGATCTGGTACCGGCGGCATATTCGGGCGATTTTCCGGAGGCGGTGGGAAAGAACGCGATCCGGTTTGCGTGTTCGTTCCGGCAGACAGATCTGGCTCCGTTTCTCGCCAGCTTCCACTTGCCGTTCGATAAGCGGCTGGTGAGGGAGCGAGACGGGCGGTGGTGCCACGTCTTCTATGAGCAGTCGATTCCGGGTTTCCGGGTACATCCGGACAACCGGCGTGTGACGGAGCTGTTCATGGATATGGAAAAGTTCAGCTTCCTGGGGCTACGGTCGACGAAGATCGGGGATTCGCTGGATATTGCGAAACAGATCTTACCGCTGCTGCCGCGGGAGATCACGGTTCATTTCGGGCTGCCGTTCAAGGTGGAGGAGAAGTGGTTCGAGGCGGCGCGGCAGTATCACTTTCCGAAAGCGACGCACGAACTAAAGCTGCGGAACAACAATTCGGACGAGACGAATCCGTGGGTTCAGGATTACATGAAGAGCGGGTTTGCGAACGGGCGGGAGCGGATTCTGGTGACGCGGATGGCGTACGAGGGGCGGCAGGCGAACGGGGATATTTATCGTCCGCTGCTCGATTCGCTGAAGGAGGACCGGTTTCAGAGGTCGCAATTATCGTGGGAGGGGGGTGACATCCAGTTTGCGGCGCACCCCAAGGATCCGAAGCGGACGGTGATGTTTTACGGGGATTCGGCGGCGACATACTGGGCGTACGATCTTACGCCGGCAGAGTACGAGTGGATCTTGAAAGTGGAGTTCGGGGCCGATGATGCGGTGGATCTGAGTTCGCTGGTGCCGCATGTGGATTACCTGATTTGCCCGCTGCCGGAAGACAACATTATTTTGCTGGCCGAGCCGATGCGGGAGAATTTCGAGATTGCGCGGGCGGCGCTGGATATTCTGATGCAGCATTTCAGCGTGCAGCAGCCGGCGGAGTTGCAGGAGTTAAACCGGGCTGCTGTCGACGCGGGAGCAGGCGTTTGGACCGAACCGGAAAGCGATCCGGGGTGTGATCGACAAAGCGCGGAAGAACGAAGAGAACTGGCCGATTGCGCTGGACGCGGCATTCGCGAAACGGTTGGAAGCGTATGTGGACGTGAACTGCCCCAAGGATCCGCTGGAGTGTGTGAATCCGTCGGGCTTTAGCCGTTTGCTGGGAGAGAACCGGGCGATGCTGGAGGGGTGGCTGATGGCGGGCACCCGGCTGCGAGAGAAAGAGGGCCTAGCGAAGGCGGTGTTGTCAGTGATTGAGAGCAATCTGCCGGGGCATCCGGTACCGACGCAGCCTGTGATCGACGCGCGGGCGGCGACGCTCGAGGGGATGGGATACCGAGTGATCCGGATTCCGAGGATTGGCGGGAGGTCCGGCAAAGATGGATGGCCGGGAATCAGTTACGCGAACTCGGCGGTGATCGACAATGTGTTGTTTGTTCCGCAGTTCGGTTTTGGGGCGGCTGAGATTGCGGTGTTCGAGAAACTGCGGACGCAGCTACCGCCCAAGTACAAAGTGGCGGCAATTTTTGCGCGGCATATGTTGGTGCGGAATGGCGGGGTGCATTGCGTGCTTGCGTTCGTGCGAACGTCGGCGGTGGCGGTGGCGGCGGCGGTGCCGAGTTCGGAGTAAGCGACGGTAGGGTACGGCTTCAAGCCATATTTGTGCCAGATGCGGCGCACGCTCTTCTCACTGAGGCCCACTGCCTCCGCCATCGTGCGGTGCTCCAGGAGGTCGCATTGGAGGGTTTCTCCTGCGTGGTTTACCAGAGCACCTGTTGCACTTTGGCAAAGATGGGCGCCGCTCCCACTGGTGTAAGGCGCGCTCCCGGTTTTTGGGTCAATTAGCGGCGCGAGCGGACTGGCGGTCACGCCGCTCGGGTTTTGCGAGGGCGGCGGAATGCCGCAGAAAGCTGTGCCGGTCCAAAGAGTTTGACTGGATCTTCAGCTGCTTACGGAAGAATGATAGCAGGCAGGCGGCGGCAAGGCTAAAATGAGAGAAGGGCGCGCGCGCCCAGGTCGCTTGAACTGTCAATCACCCATGCCTTCACAAACTGAGCCGCCCAACATCAACAGTTGGCTCGAAGACGAACTTTATCAGCAGTATTTGCACAACCGGCAAGCGGTTGACGAATCCTGGCAGGACATATTCGGAGCCAACGGCGATGCCGTTCCTGGAGCCGAGGAAGCCGCGTATACAGCCGCCGCCGCTGCGGCTGCAGCGG
>JBGSME010000706.1:0-2585 GCA_041740335.1 Bryobacteraceae bacterium
CGCTCGGCAGGGCGCGTTCCTGCGGCAAGCCGCGATAGTGGGAGAAGGCATCGAGCAATTCGGCGAGAGGGGGACGGACACCGAACTCGAGTGAGACGGTTTCGGTATGGCCATCGAGCACGGGCACGCGATTGCAGTGCGCGCTTACGCGGATCGGGTGAGGGCGAAACTGGCCGTTGGTGAAATCGCCGAGGATCTTCTGCGTTTCACATTCCATCTTTTCCTCTTCGCCGCCGATGAACGGTACCACGTTGGCGTTGATATCAACCGACGATACGCCGGGATATCCGGCTCCAGAGATAGCCTGCATGGTGGTGACGACGGCGCGCTTCAGATCGAACGGCTTCAGTGCGCCGAGGGCCAGCGTTAAAACTACCGTGGAACAGTTGGGATTGGTGACGATTGCACCCGGCCACTCGCGCTGGCGCTGCTGCGCGCGGAGCGAGCGCAGATGGTCGGGGTTGACTTCAGGAACCAGCAGCGGCACATCGGGTTCCATGCGGTGATTGCGGGAATTGGAAACTACGATGTGGCCGGCGCGGGCGAATGCCTGCTCAATTCCGGTGGCGACGGAGGCATCCATCGCGGAGAACAAGAGCTTGGGCGCGTTGCCCGGCTTGCAATCCTCCACGGTGAGGGCGGCGGCCTCGGAGGGCACGGCGCCATCGAGCCGCCACGATGTGGCTTCGCGGTATTTCCTGCCGGCGGAACGATCGCTGGCTCCGCACCAGCGCAGTGAGAACCAGGGGTGGTCCGCGAGAAACCGCACAAAGTGCTGGCCAACCATGCCAGTAGCGCCAAGGATACCGACCTCGATACGGGGTTGTGCGATGCTCAAGGCAGCAAACTCCGCACCAGATGCTGGTACAGGTTGACCGATTCGACCAATTCATTCTTGGGAACCCGTTCCTCGGACGTATGCGCAACGTGGATGGTGCCGGGCCCAAGAAGCAGGGGTTCTCCCCACTGGCCCTGGAACGCGGGGATGTCGGTGGTGTAGGCGACGACGGTGGTCTCAATGCCAGGCACGGCTTTCAGATGAATGGCCGGGATGCAGAGCACTTCCTTCGCTTCCGCGTGGCCTTCGCAGGCGAGAGCGACGGCTTCGCGCGTGGAAGCCGGATCGCCGACGAGCCGGATCATGATTTCGGCTTTGGCGTGATCGGGGATCACGTTCGGTGCGCGTCCGCCGCCGATGGTGCCGATGTTCATTGTGCTGGGGCCGAGGATGGGGTCAACAGGCAGTTCGATGGCGCGCAGAGCTGTCAAGGCATTAAGTAACTTCTCAATTGCGGACTCACCCAGTTCCGGATAAGCGGAATGCGCCATGCGCCCGGACGCACTTACTTCATACCTGAGAGCGCCTTTGCTGCCCAGCGCGAGCTTGTTACTGGTGGGTTCACCGTTAATCAGGAACCGTGAGCCGCGCGGATGTTTCGCCGCTTCGTACGCCCCGGCCGAGTTGCGTTCCTCGCCCACCACGAACAGTACGGCGAAATCGCGTTTGCCGCTTGCCAGCAGCTGTTCGGCGGCGCAGAGCATGGATGCGATGATGCCTTTGACATCGCAGGCGCCGCGGCCCCAGATGAACTCGGCGTCTTCGCGCGAGGGGATGAACGGAGGCACGGTGTCCTGATGGGTGGAGAGAGTTACTTTCGGCTCGCCCCACCACGCCAGAACGTTGAAGCGGCGCTCCTCGACGGGCATTCGCTCCACGTGACCGCCGGTGCGTGCCGTCAACGCGGCGAGATACTCATGAAGAAAGACACCGACGTCATGTTCATTCGGAGTGATCGATTCGATGTCGATAAGGGTGCGCGCGAGTTCGAAGACTTTCATAACTTTCAGTCCGGAATCTCGACACGGGGCAGGAGGGAGCGGAGAGCGGGCCGGGGGCCTGTCTCACGGATAGCGCTCCACCCCGCATGCGGGATGACAGAGAGTGGGATTTAGCCCAACCCGCCAACCTTCGGGGCTTTTGCGCCGCCGCCGTCGGTTTCGGCGATCATCCCCTTTTGCCGCGTGTCCGGGGCTATCCGGAAAAACACACACGGTTACTGATGGTGACCGCTCCTCTACCGGGATCTCCTACAGGGTAGCGAACCTGCGGGACCCGCGTCAATTTCGGGCGATGCGGGCAACACGCTTATTGCCGCAACGCACGCGCCATCTCGCGGGCGGCGGATTGCAGCAGCGACGTGTCGGTGCCGCACGTGATGAGCCGGAAACCAAGGTTGTGGTAGCGGGTCAAATCCAGGGGCGAGGAAAGGAGGATTCCCAAGGGCCGTCCGTTACGGAGAGCCGCGGCGGCTGTTTTCGCCAGCGCATCGACGAACAAGGGATGATCGTACTGGCGGAAAATGCCGAGGCTGGTGGAAAGATCCATGGGGCCGACGAACAAAACTCCGGCGCCCTCGACCGCGGCGATCTCGTCGACCTTGCGGACTGCCTCGGCGGTTTCGATCTGCAGGATTGTCAACAGTTCCGCCTCGCTCGAATCGCGGTAGCCTTCGAAGTTTTTCCCGTATCCGCTGGCGCGCACCATGGTTGCCACGCCGCGCTGGCCACGCGGCGGATAGCGCATC
>JBGSME010000707.1:0-4403 GCA_041740335.1 Bryobacteraceae bacterium
GGCGTCGGACGCCGCGTGCCAACCACGCCAATCGCCGTCCGGCTCAGCAGTTCCACGTTCCCCCGCGCGAACAGCAGCAACGGCGGATCGTAGATTTCCTGCAACCGCGATGGGTAACGCGGATCGATCACCGGAATCATCTCTGCCCCGTGTTCCCGCATCAGCCGGTACTGATCCGCGGCATCGTCAAACGTGCACCCGGACGCAATCGTCTGCGCAACACTGCCGGAAAGCCCCGCCTCCATCAGATCCGACGTCGAAGCCCGGAAAATCTCCACGGGTGACCGGAACGCCCGAATCAGCGGAACCGCTCTTTTCGGACCAAGGCCTGGCACCAATCGCAGCGCGAGCCAGCAAAGATCGCGCTCAGTGCCTTCTTGAAATTGGGCTGCGGGCAGCACACCAACCTAGTGCCTAAAAGCAGCCCGGACTCTCATCTCGAAAACGGGGACAGTCCCCTTTTCCGAAAATGGCGAAAATGGGGACTGTCCCCGTTTTGGTCCCCGTTTTGGTCCGTTTTGGTCCGCCAGCGTTCGCGAGTCGACACGCTGCCCGCATCAAAACCCCGGATTCTCATACCACACAACTCCCAGTCCTTTGCTGTCCGGACCCGCGTTCTCCTCCGTCGTCACCACATCCAGATCCTGATCGCCATCCAGATCCAGAAGCTCAATAAAATCGTACTTGATGCCTTCCGGACCGGAAATGTCGTGAAGGCTGCGATCATCAAGCGCCATCCAAACGACCCCCGATGCTCCCTTCGGCGTTTGTTCCGCTGAATAGATCACGTCCACCCGCCCGTCGCTGTCCACATCCGTCACCCGGACGCTCTTGGCCGTCCCCGTCGCCTCACCCGGCAGCGAGATCGACTCGGATCGCCATTGCTTGCCGTCGCGGCCCGCACGGTGATGAATATGGATGTCGCGCGGCTTAACTGCAGCAATCACGTCCGGAAGCCCATCGCCATCCGCATCCGCGGCATCGATGAACATCACCTCCCGCCCAAGGCTCCCCACCGCGTGTTCCACCCACGGCTTCGATGCGGCATTCGCCGTACCCGGATTTTCAAGCCAGAAGATCCCCGTCCGCTCCCCCTTGCGATCCGAAAACAGAATGTCGAGATCACCATCGCCGTCCATGTCCACCGTGTAAATCGACATGATCCAGCCCACCGGCCGCAGCGGATGCCATTTCCATCCCCCGCCGTCGCGCGGGTTCGCCGGCGCCTCCATCCACCCGATCTCCGCCCCCGGACCCTTCCCGCCCGCCACCAGATCCGGACCGTGCCGGCCGTCCACCTGCATCGGTTGAACGAACATCCACATCATCCGGTCCTGCGCGGCCGCGATCGGCATTGTGCTCCATGCCGCGGAGTCCCAGTACCGGTCGTGATCTTTAGGAGCCCAATGGATGTTCAATGAGCGCTGTTTCCCCTCGCACGCGCTCACGATATCGAAGGAGAGATCCCGGTCGAGATCGGCGAATACCGCGTCTTCCGGTGATGCCCTCTGGCCAACCGTCACTTGCGGCCACGGCGTGCGCGAGTCCACCCGCGATGGATTGAAATACGCGCGGATCACCCCGCCCTCTTCCCAACCCGTCGTGATATCCGGACGCCCGTCCGTATTGACGTCGATAATCTTCACGCCATCGGCGCCCGACGACGTGTCGTCGATCGTGTATCGTGCCCACGGCTTGCCGTTCACCACGGCAAGCGCGAGAAGAAGAACCGCGCCGGGAAACATATATGGTCCCTATTGTGCCACCCGCGGCCCCGGGCTGGTAACCTGCGCGGCAAGGGCCGGTTCGCCTCTCGAAAGCGGCCGGCCCCCTCCGTTTTTACTTCACTCGAGTGATGCTGACCTTGGCGCCCGGATTTCGCCAGTCCCGCATCGACGCGTTGTAGTTGCCGATACCGTGAATACCGGCGTGTATCGTCACGTTGCCCTCGCCTTCCCCAGGCGCGCCGCCCGCTCCATCGCCGGAAGCGTTCGACGGAGTGATGCACTCCATGTAGCCCGGTCCCGGGATCGACGCGCAGGTCTCGTCGTTGCGCTCCGTCCCCGCGTCATACACAGGCGAGAGTATCGTCACCGTCTCCTTGTCCACCGGCACTGCAACGGAATTCGCCGCGAAGAATCCATCATTCGTCGGAATTAGCATCGCCACCACGCTGATCCGGTCGCAATCGCCCGTAACATTCACGTTCACCGTCACAGTGCTGCCGGGCGCGATAAGGCGCGACAGCGGCGGCGGCGGAGGCGAATTGGCGATGCCGCAGACCGCCTCGTTGTTCCTCAGCAGATCGGCCAGCGGACCGAAGTTTCCTTCCTCCGCGAGAGCCTTCATCTCAGCGCTCGCCGGCGCACCCAGGTCGAACAGGCGAATACTCGATTGATGGCTCACCACAAACAGCGGCGTGAAACGCTGTCCGCGAGTGAGGTTCGTCACCCGGACTTCGAACACTTTGTCGGTTTCGTCCTGAGCGAGCAACAATGTGCTCCCTTGCGCAAGCAGAGCGAGAGCGATCGCTTTTTTTAGCATGAATCTACGGTCTCCTGATAGAAGAGGATTTGACTGAGTTGTCACCCTTCTAGTCGGCGATCGCAGCGCAATCCCCCTTTGGCCGGACGGAGTTTACAACAGTAACTCTGCCATGCCCGCCTCACCTTGCTCCCACGATTTCCTATCGATAATCCCCCAGTCTTCGTAGAATGGAATTTGCGATCCTACTGCTTTTTCTTGTTCGGCTCAATCACTTTGTGGGCAGAGACTTTCGCTGGCGGCGGCATTGGCGTGTCGGTCTTATCGGAGGCCGCCAAGGCCGCCGTGGACTCCAATGGGACTGCATCCTCGTCCCTCTACCATGCCGGAAAAGGACCCATTGCACACGCCTTCGCCGGCTGGCGGTTCCATGACTATATGGCCGTCCAGGGTCAGTACGTCTGGACTCGCAACTCCATCCACATCCAGTCCGTGCGCGGCGCCGCCTTCTTTCAACAACAACTCAATGTCGCGCAGAATGAATTCGGTGCGGACTTCCTGCTGTTCTTCCGCGATCGCAAAAGTTGGATCCAGCCGTTCCTCACGGTCGGGATCGGTGTCACTCGATTCTCGGGGGCCGGCGACGCCGCCAGGGTCAACGCATCCAAGATGGGTCTGCGCGTTGCGGCGGGCGTCGATGTGATGAGCCGTGGCGCTTGGGGGTTCCGCTATGCCTTCCTCGAAACAATCGGCGGAAATCCGATCGCAGGAGCCCTCAACCCTCCCGCCGGCCAGGGACTGATGACATTCAAGAACCTATTTGGGGTAATATGGAGGCGTTAACTTAATCTGCATAGTACCCCTAGTACCATGCATGGTTCGATCGTATGGATACCCGCCAAGAAGTAAAGCGCATTCTCGACACCTACGAAAACTACGGCAGCGCCGCTCGCTGGAGTGGGGAGAATCCCGGCAATCAGGCAAATTGCCGTATGCGGCTGCTGGACCTGCGCACACTGCTGGCAAACGCCAAACTACCGGCCTTGGCGGAACAAAAAATATTAGAGATCGGCTGCGGTACTGGCGGGAATCTGTCGCTCCTTGAGCCCCTCGGTGCGCGCAGGGACAACATGTACGGCACGGATTTGCGCGCCGACGCAATCGAAGCCGCCAAGGTCTTGTTCCCTGGGATCCACTTCTCCTCGGGCAACGGGGAACAACTCAACTTCGGAGATCATTCCTTCGATATGGTGATGTTCTTTACCGTGTTCAGCTCGATCTTGGACAAGGCCATGGCCGCCAACCTCGCCGCCGAGGCGATGCGCGTACTTCGCCCGGGCGGCGCCATCGTCTGGTACGACATGCGGTATCGGAATCCGTCAAACAAGCACGTCCGGCCGCTGGGGCTCCCCGAAATCGCTTCCCTGTTTCCCGCGTGTCGCCGCCACGTCGTCTCTACCACCGTGGCGCCGCCCCTAGCCCGCCGGATGGGTTGGCTCACCCGATTCGCCCATCCCGTCCTCCAGCGGATCCCGCCGCTGCGTACCCACTATCTGGCGGTGATGGTCAAGGCCCAGTGACTGAGCCAGGCGTCCGGCCGGATCGAGGAAATCTGAGCGCCTGCCGATCTCGCGTGAGTTCCACTTTGGTGCCGCCCACCGGTCATCCTTTCTGGAATTCCGAATAGGGACACCCCGGCCACCAGATCGGCGCACCCTCCATTCGTTCGGCAAGCACCCGCGCATGACAAACGTTGCAAGGATTGCGGCGGCGATTTCCTTCCCCCACCGGGGCGATCACCACGAATTGCTCAAAAACACACAATTGGCCTCCGCTGGCTTTCGATTCCGCGAGACTGAGCAATGGGCCGGACTCGGCCTGCTTCCGTAGCAAAGCCGTCAGGATGCGCGCGCGCAGCC
>JBGSME010000708.1:0-5021 GCA_041740335.1 Bryobacteraceae bacterium
TGGCTAACGAGCGCACGATCCCATTCCGGAACGTTCTCGCCGTCCTGTGGGTGGTTGGTTGCATCGCCGCTTATCTCTATTCTCAAACGAAATCGATTCCGGCGGCGGTGGCGGTTCCGGTGGCGGCGGCCTTCCTGGTTGAACTGTCGTTCTACGCATCGTTGGGCAAGCCATTCTCAAGAAATCCGGCGCTGCTGGCTTTGTCTGCCGTGCTCTCTTATCTGATCTACGCAATCCCTACCGGCGTCTTCGCACTGCAGGGACTGCTGCTCGTGGTCGGTTTGGCCATCGTCGCCGTTGTCTGGCTACCGCTGTTGCCCCGTTGGCTCGACATCGCTTATCTCGCGTTCATGGGCATCGTCTATCTTTTTAAATGGATCCACATTCCGTACGTGGAGCCGCCGCAGGTAGATTTTCGGATTGGCGTGACGGCCCTGGCCCAGTTGATGTGGTTCCGCATCGGCATTGCTTCCGTCCTGCTGAATCGCCGCGACGACCGCATGGGGTTCGGCTTCGTGCCTCAAGCCGGCGAATGGAAGTCCGGACTCCGTCATTTTCTGATGTTCCTGCCGGTGGCCGCCTTAGTCATCTACGCGCTCGGCTTTGCCGAACTCCGCGTCGCGCCGGGGTATTGGTGGAAGGCTCCCGCGACATTCTTCGGGATCCTGTGGGTTGTCGCTCTGGGAGAAGAAACGTTTTTCCGAGGGATCCTTCTTCAGCGCCTGCGGGACCGGTTTACGGCTCCCGTCGCGATCGCGGTGTCGAGCGTCGCTTTCGGCGCCGTCCATCTTTGGTTCGGAGGGGGCTTTCCCAACTGGAAGCATGCAGTGGTAGCCACCGTGCTCGGAGTCTCCTGTGCGCGCGCGTATCTCGAAGGCCCGGGAATCCGCGCTGCAATGGTGACGCACGCACTCGCCGTCACGGTGTGGAAGACGTTCCTCCGGTGAGACTTTTCGGGCCTCGCAGCCACTACTTCACGGAAGGGCAGTGGTGGCCACTCCGAGCTTCGATTTCGACGGCGCACTCAAGGAACTTTGGGAACGCGACCGCCCAACTCTGCTCAACACTCTTAGGAATGGCGTCCCGATCCGCGAAGCGCTGAACGTGGAGCTGCCGCGCGTCCAGGCCCGGCGCGCGGATATCGTCTACCGCCTTGATGACGGCTGCATCCTCCACATCGAATTCCAGAGCGCCAACGATCGCGACATCGGATACCGGCAGGGATCTACTGCCTGCTTCTGGCCCAGCAACACCGGAAGCCCGTTCGACAAGTGGTGCTCCACGTCGGGCGCGGCAAGATGACGAATGCCGGACTCGGTCCAGATAGGGGAGACCACGGTCCATTACCACATCCTCGACATACGGTCCATCCCGGCTGAGCGGCTGGTCGCAACCGGCCATCCCGCGGATCTGGCATTGTCTATCCTGGGCGGGGGTGGGGGCCGAATCCTTGCACAGATCATGGCCGCGGCAGCGCGGCTGGAGGGCTCGGAGCGAAACCGGGTGCTGGCCCAACTGTTGGTGCTTCCCGGGCTGCGCGGATTGTCGGCGAATGTAGAATGGCAGGTGAAGCATATGGGCGTCGTGATTGATGCAAGAAGGAACCCGGTCCTGATGCGGTACGTGCGCGAAGCGGCTGAAGAGGCGTTCGCTGAAGGCCGCGAGGTGGGCATCGAACAAGGCATCGAGAAAGGCGTTCGGCAGGGAGCATTGGCCGGCAAGGCACAACTTCTCGAAGGACTCCTTGCAAAACGCTTCGGCCCGCTTCCGAAGTGGGACCGCGAACGCCTCCACCGCGCCACCGCCGCTCAACTCAAGTTCGTTACCGCCCCCACGCTCGAAAACGTCGTCGGCCGGCTTTGATCCGTTTCGCCATCCCAAGCGCTCATTCAAACTCCACGCGGCAATCGGGGGTGCGTCTGCGAAATCTCTCGACTGCCGCCGCCGAGACCGCTGTTCCGTCGACATGAAGAATCGAGAGGGTACCGTGCCCAGCCAATGCATCCAACGCAGCATCGGTGATCTTCGTCCCGCTGAGATCGAGCGACCGCAACCGCAATGCGGCCACCTCCTTCACACCCGCATCGTCGAATCGCGACCGCGCCGCCCTGATCCGCTCGAGCTTGGCAAAGCCGCCAAGTCCTGCTCCTGTAACACGCGTCTGCCTCACGTCGATCTCCCGCAATTCACCCAGCGCGGCAAGCTTGGCCAACCCCAGCGCGGTCACGCCGGTGCCGCCAAGATCGAGGGACTCGATCGTTGTCACCGACGCCACGGTATCCATATCGAAATCGGTGATCGATGCCGACCACGTTCCGGAATTCCGCCTCTGTTCGCCGCTCAGACTAAGCCGCCGCAGTTCGGGCAGCGATTGAACGAATCGCAGTCCGATCCCGGTGATCTTGTTCCCCCCGATCGTAACTTCGCGCAGCCCGGTCAGTGCTCGCAGATGATTCAGCCCCACATCGGTGATCAGCGTGAGCCCGATATCCAGCGATCGTAGCGACCGCAACGTCGCGATGTGCGCCAATCCCGTATCTGTGATATCAGCTCCATGAACGCTCAACCGTTCGAGATTGCGCCACCCGCGGATATGCGCCATGGAGATATCGGTGATCTGTTCGGCAAAGAACAAGTTGAGTTCGCGCACCCCTGCCATGCCGCGCAAACGCTCCATGCCGGTGTCGGTAATGTGTGCCCGCGACAAATCGAGCACGGCGAGCTTCGGTATGCCGCTCACCGTGTCCATAGCCCCGTCGCGTACACCGGCAAAGGCAAAACTCAGCCGTCCGTTTTCATACGTGCCGCCCTGCGAAGCCGCCCACTGCGCATAGTCCTGCGCGAACGCCGCCGCCGCAAGCAGACACAGCCACCACCGCATGCTCAACTCCCTCTCCGGTTCGGCAGCGACGAATCGCGATCGTAGATGATCTCGCATCGCGGTAGCGAAGCCTTCAATTTTTTGAACCCCCGGTCGGTGACGAGTGTGTGATAGAGGTTCAGCCGCGCCAAGCCTGGAAAAAGAGCGAACAGCCCCACCGCGTCATCGGTCACCGCCGCCGAGTTCAACCTTAGCTCGCGCAGCTTCTTCAAGGGCGCCAAATGCGCGAGGCCGCTGCCGGTAACTTTCGTGTAGTCGAGGTTTAATTCTTCGAGCGACGCCAGTGCAGCGATTGCCGGCAAGCCTTCATCGGTTACGCTGGTCCGGAAAACGTCTAGGCGGCGGAGCCGGGCCAGCGAGGCAAGATGCGCCAGGCCGCGATCGGTGAACCGTGCATGGCTCAACAACAGCTCCTCGAGCCGGACCAGCTTTGCGATAGACGCGAGCCCGGCGTCGGTGATGTCCGTCGCCGTCAGGTCCAGATGCGTGAGGCCGCCGATCGCACTGATCTGCTCGGCGTCGCCGTCGGTGATGTCGGTGTGCGCGAGTACCAGCCGCCGCAGCGATCCGAGGGCCGCAAGCGGACTCGTGATCGTTACTGGCGCGCCCGAAAGATTGAGTTCGGCGAGTGAAGTCAACTTAGCCAAATGCGCCAACCCTGAGCCCTGTACCAGCGTGTGCCCAAGATGGAGCCGCTGCAGCCGAGTGCACCCCGCCAGATGCGCCAGCCCGGCGTCGGATATCGACGTGTGACTCAGATCGAGCTCCGTGAGTCCGCTGAGTGAAGCCAGGTGCCGCGCACCCGCGTCACCAATCTGTGTTGCCCGCAAGCTAAGCTTTCGTAGCCCGCGGATCGATGCCAGCCGTGATAAATCCGCGTCGGTAACGCCGGTCCCACCGAGTGAAAGACTGCCGTCCTTTTCAAGCGCGAAGTCGAGCTTCCGGGCCGAAGCCGAAACTGGAGCGCTATCTACGAACTCCACGCGCAGCTTCGGAAGGCGGCTGATTAACGCGTCCACGCCCGCCCTCGTTGCTCGCGTATATCGCACATCCAGATCGCGGAGCGCAGGGAACGCGGTCAGCTTTTCCAGCCCAGCGTTTGTGATTCGCGCGCGATACAGATTCAATTCCTCGAGAGCGGTCAGGCCCGTTAAGCGTTCGAGCCCGGCGTCGGTGATCGCCGCGCCGAGAAGATTCAGGCGCCGCAGCCGCGTCAACTTCCCGAGATGCGGCAGCGCCGCGTCAGTGAGTGCAACGCCCCGCAGGTCGAGCTCCACCAAATTCGATAGGCCTGCCAGGCTCGCGATGCCTTCGTCGGTCACTAACGTGTCAGCAAGATAGAGATGCGTCAAAAGAGTCGCGCCGGCCAGTCCCTTGAGCCCGGCGTCCTTGAGCGGCGTGAAACTTCCATCGAACACACGCAGATTCGTGTGCGCCGGCAGCGTGGCCCCATTGATCTCGGTTTGCCGCAGCCGCAAGACGCGGAGGCTGCTCAACGGCTTCAGCATCGCGAACGACTTATCGTCGATTGGAATGTCGGTTTGCACGGGCTGGCTCACCGTGAACTCTTCGAGTTCCACCAATCCGGAAAGCCTCGAAAGCGATTCAATCACCACCTTGTCCGGTTGCGAATGCCACGTGCGCCCATTCAGGTGGAGCACTTTCAGATGCGCCAGCGAGGAGAGCTTCGCCGTTTCCGCGGGCTTGATCTCCGTGCCTACCAGACTCACGGTGTGCAGCTTGAACTCGCCGGCTGGAAGCAAATCGAGGTCGGTCACCCTGTGCCGGCCATCGCTCGCGTCCACAACCACGCTTCCGCCCAATCGAAGCACCCACCGGGCTACATCGCGATCGGCCGCCCCAAAGCAGAGCGCCGGAACCAACAGGAACGCGCAGATCGAGGCTCGGCTCACGAGTTCAAGTCTATTGCGTCGATTCCGCTGCCGCAACCGCCAGTACCCTTTTCAACGAATCGAGGAGGATTCGTTCCTCGCCCGGCAAAACCGTCCGTGGATCGATCAGCAGCCGGTCGTCTTCGATGCGCGCGATGACAGGCGGATCCTGGCGGCGCAGTTCGCGTTCGATCGCCGCCACTCGCGGCGAGCCGATCTCCACCAGCCACGTCGCGATCGGCTGCTCC
>JBGSME010000709.1:0-3510 GCA_041740335.1 Bryobacteraceae bacterium
GCGCGGTGTGTCATGGGAGTACGCTTTCGAACGGCACGTTTGGAACGCCGCTGACGGGTGAGTACTTCAAGGGCAAGTGGTCAGGCCGGAGCGTCGCGGCGTTCTATGAGAAGGCGAAGACGACGATGCCGCCGGCGGCGCCCGCTTCCCTCCCCGGTGGGACGTATGCGGATGTGGCGGCGTATATTTTGGAAGTCAACGGGTTCAAAGCCGGAGGCAAGGAACTGCCGGCGGGTGGACCGGCGCTCGATGGGATGACGATCCGTTGAAGGCTTAGCGCGACAGGCGGATGGCCAGCAGGATCCAGGCGGCGATAAAGGCGAGGCCTCCGAGTGGGGTTACCGCGCCCAGCATTGAGACGCCGCTGAGCGCGAGGGCGTAGAGGCTGCCGGAGAAGAGCACGATACCGGCCAGGAGCAACCAGCAGACGGTGGTTGTGCCGGCGCGATCGAGACCGGCGGCGATGAGCATTCCCAGTGCGTGAATGAAGTGGTAGAAGACCGCCTTCTCCCAGATGCCCATTGCGTAGGCGTCGAGGCGGGTCTTCAATCCGTGGGCACCGAACGCGCCGAGGGCGACGGCGAGGGCGAGGAGAAGGGCGGCGATGGCGGGGAAGTTCATGGTGGTGGGCCTTTCTTCTATTGTCGCGTGGGTGGGCGATCTACGGAACCGTGATGGTCCCCATGGCCTGCCAGCCGGAGTTGTTCTCCGCGACGTCGCGGGCCGCGGCGTAGACGATGCGGTCCCCTCGGAACGCCCCGGTGAACGAGAGTTTCAGCGTCAGGGTGGCCGTGTTGCCGGACTCGACGATCGACGATCCGGCCGCGTTGATTGCACATTGGCTATTGCTTGCGATTCCCGTCCCCGGAATCGGGATCGACCCAGCGAACGGACCTCCGGCGTCGCCGGCGTCGTTGACGAGAAGCAGTGTCCTGGACGGGCGGACGTAGGCGATGTAGCAGGCGTTGCGGCCGTCGATGCCGTTATTGATCAGGATGTTGAGGACGTTGAGATCGGCGAAGCCGTTGACGTCGGAGAAGACCGTCGTCAAGTTGACGGTGTTCCCGTCGGTGCGCGCCGGGCTCATGCTGATCACCGCCGTGGCCGGCTGGGTGAAGGGAACCGTCCATACGCCCTTGGCGTGCCACCCGCTATTGTGCTCGGCGATGTCGCGCGCCGCGAGGTGCATGATCCGGCGTCCGCCGAAACCGCCGGTAAAACTCATGTTCAAGCTGAGCGAAACGTTATTGCCGGCGCCGGACACCGCCGATCCGGCCGCGTTGATCGTACACTGGCCGTTGCTGACCGTGCCCGATCCCGGGATTGTGATGGAGCCGACAAACGGTCCGCCCGCGTCGCCAGCGTCGTTGACCAGGTACAACGTTCCGGTGGGACGTACGAAAGCGATGTAACACCCGTTGCGCCCGTCGAGGGCGCTATTGATCAGCACGTTGAGGATGTTCAGGTCCGCGAAGCCGTCGGAGTCGCTGAAGTTGAACGTGAACAGCCCGGACGAACCGGTTCCGGAAGTGGGGACCATGCCTTCGACCTTCGGCTGTCCCGCGCCGGTCTGATTGACCGTAAAGGTATTTCCGGCGATGGTTATCGTGCCAGAGCGGTTCGCGCCGGTGTTGGTGGAGACGGTGTAGTTCGCCGGGCCATTCCCGCTTCCGGACGCCCCAGCGTTGACCGTGACCCACGCGGCATTGCTCACGGCTGTCCACGTGCATCCCCCTGGCGCGGTGACGGCGACCGAGCCCGCTCCGCCGATCGAGCTGGTGCTGATCGACATAGGAGAGATCGAGTAACTGCAAGCCGCGCCAGCCTGGGTGACCGTGAATGTCTTCCCTGCGATGGTCATCGTACCGGTCCGCTGGGTTGAGTTCGGGTTGGCGGCAACGGTGTATAGGACAAAGCCATTCCCGCTTCCAGATGTTGCACCGATGATCGTTATCCACGCGGCATTGCTCACCGCCGTCCAGGCACATCCGCTGGTAGCAGAGACCAGGACGATCGCCGCCTCTCCAGCCGCTCCGAAGCTAGCCTGACCCGAAGGCGGATTCAGCCCGATCCTGCAGTCGATGATCATGGTCGGGTCGCTGGCGGAAGCGGAGGAATCAACGCCGCCGCCCCCAAGATTCACAAAATTCGTGACGCTAGCGGGGGCATTGGCTGCCACATTCACTGTCACGTTCAGGTCCGGATAACTCATCCCGGCCGGCAAAGAGTCGCTCCGGCTACAAGTGATTACCGTGGAAGTTACGCAGTTCCAGCCGGCTCCCTGCCCGGAAACTGGGGTCAGCCCGGTGGGTATCACGTCAATGACCTGCACGGCCACACCCGGAGTGGTGGCCGCGGCCCCGGTATTGGCCACTTTGATCACATAGGAGCCGTTCTGCCCCCGGCCGAAGCTGCCGGCATGGCTCTTGGTGATAGACCACACGGGAGTCGGCGCTATCCGGAACGACTGGATGCAATCATTCCAGGTGCCTCCGCATGGACCGGACACCGTCGGCAGATTCGGCTGGTCCGCTGCCCAGGGTGCGCGGTCTCCGGCGTAGTCTGGATTCGGATATACCTCTACTTTCCACCCGTGCGGCACCTGGATGGAAGAGATCCGGTTGCCCCAACCACTATTGCTCAGCCGTGCATTATCGGCGTCCGCCGTAAACATGGCGCCAGTGTAATTCGTGTGCTCGAAGAACTTGAACGTCGCCGGCGGCACCACCGTGAACGATTGGGCGCAATCGTTCCAGGTGCCTCCGCATGGGCCGGGGACATTGGGCAGGAGGGGTACATCGGCTGTGAAGACAATCGACTCTCCCGTGTAGTTCGCGCCCGAATAAATCGTCGCCTTCCACCCGCGTGGGACCCTGATCGAGGAGATCTCGTTCGCCAAAAAGATATCGCTAAGCCGCGGATTGTCGGCAAATGCGGCCAAACTGCGACCCTGATCCAGCCCGTGCTCGAAGAACGTGACGGAGTTCTCGAACACATACGCCGCTCCGGCATCAATCGCCGAGTTGTCGGCCCCTATTACCGTTGCGCTGTCCTCGCTCCAGGCGCCAACCACGACGGTGTCACCGGATACCGCCACCGAAAACCCGAACCAGTCATTGGCTCCCGTGTTGGAGGCTTTCAGATACGCCTGCTGGCTCCACGGCCACGGCGTCGGAAGCGAGGGCGTCCCGCCGTTGCGCACGAACACATACGCCGCTCCAGCCGTGGATGCCGAGTTGTCGGCCCCATTGCCGTTGATCCCAGCCGCGTTGCTGGCCTCCCCCCACGCCCCGACCACCACCGTGTCGCCGGACACCGCTACCGAATTGCCGAACCGGTCTCCCGCGTCCGTGTTGGAGGCTTTGAGATACGCTTGCTGGCTCCACGTCCCGCCGCTCCGCACGAACACATACGCCGCTCCAGCACCGGATGCCGAGTTGTCGGCCCCATTGCCGTTGACTCCCGTCGCGTTGCTGGCCTCCCCCCACGCCCCGACCGCCACCGTGTCGC
>JBGSME010000710.1:0-2769 GCA_041740335.1 Bryobacteraceae bacterium
ACGGGCGGTGTGAGGTCTACGCCGCCCAGCAAACCACCATCGGACCGATAGATTCCCATGCCTTAAAAATCCCCGCCCGCAGGGCGGAATCTTTCACTCTTCGAAAACGCTTCGGCTCCACTTACCGGGCGGCCAACACACGGCGGGCAAGGGGGATCCGGCCAAGGTGAGTGACCCATCGTTCGTCTGCGACACCCCGATCACTGACGCTGGAGGGATACACTCCAACAGCGGGGTGCCGAACCATGCCTTCGCGTTGATGGCGGCGGGCGGGTCCTACAACGGGTTCGCCGTCGCATCGATCGGGATCGACAAGGCGGCTCGGATTCACTACCGTGCGCTGGTAACCTATCTGACGTCTTCTTCGGACTTCCTGGATCACTACAACGCGATCCAACAAGCTTGCGCGGACCTGGTGGGAACGGCGGGATTCGTCTCTGCCAACTGTGTGGAAGTTAAAAAGGCCCTCGACGCTGTAGAGATGTCGAAGCCGTGGCCGTGCGCCGGGTATGGTCCGTCGAACCTCCCCCTGTGCCAGCCGGGTTTCTCCGCGTCGGCGCTGTTCTTCGACGATCTCGAGAATACGGCTTCAGGGAATTGGACGATTCAGAACATCGCTCATGGGACACACTGGAGGTATCCGGCGGCTGAGCTGTATATCTACGCCACCAGCGGCGTGAACAACATATACGGTGAGAACTTGAATACGCTCGGCGATTCGGCGATCGTGCTGACGAAGAATATTCTGGTGCCGGGGCCAGGGACGCGGTTGCAATTCCGCCACGCCTACGGGTTTGAAAACAGCGCTGGCCGCCTGTACGACGGAGGTGTGATCGAGTACACCACCGACGGAGGGGCGAGTTGGTTCGATGCGGGCCACTTGCTCTCGGCTGGGCGCTTGTACGATGGTGCGCTCACGACGCTGGGAGGGTATGACAACCCATTGCGCGGCCGGGCTGCCTTTGCCGGCGACAGTCTCGGCTATTCCGCGAGCCAATTGGACCTGTCGCCTTTGGCCGGGAAAAATGTTCGAATCCGGTTTCGCATGGGCACCGATACGGAAGCCGGAGACGCAGGCTGGTTCATCGACGATATCCGTGCGTACCGCTGCACCAGCGCGCCAGCCGGGTCGCCGGCGATAGTGAGTCCGGTTCCGGGCGGTGCTGTGCCGGGATCCAGTGCCGCGTTCACGTGGTCTGCCGCGGGGCAGCCGGTTTCGAACTGGCAGCTAACCGTTGGAACGACGCAGGGAGCTTCTGATCTGCATGACTCCGGCGTTCTAGCGGGCGGAGTGCTCACTGCCACCGCGCCAGTTCTGCCGTCAGAGCGGGGAGTCCTGCATCTCCGTTTGGCGTTTCGGATAAGCGGGGTTTGGCAGACGGTAGATTACCAGTATGTGGGCCTGGGGCGCGAGGTAGCTCATTATCCAGGCGTCAGGAGTATGGTCTCGGCCGACTTCAACGGAGACGGTTTCACCGATATCGCAGTGTCGCTGTTCTATCCGGAATCAACCCTAGGCGTTATCCAGCTTCTTCTCAACGACGGCCTGGGCAACCTGCGATTGAGCGCGAATCGTACCGAGGTAGGCCTCCGGCCATGGGGAATTGTTGCTGGAGACTTCAATCTCGACGGCAAGAAAGACATTGCGGTGGCGAATGTCCAGTCGGACTACATCACCATCTTGCTAGGCGATGGCACGGGCCAGTTCCCGCAGAGAAGAAACATCTCCATCGGCTACACAGCCGGATTCGGAATCGCTTCCGGTGATCTCAATGGGGACGGCAAGCCGGATCTGGCGCTGGTTCGGAACCAAGCCCTGTTCAATAGCGGCCCCAATGTCATTACCCTGCTCGGGGATGGCGCCGGAGGCTTCACGATCAAGCACACATCGGTTGCACCAAATGTCGCGAGTCCGCAGGAGGTTGAGGTGGCGGATTTCAATTCGGACGGAAAACTCGACGTGATTGTCGCCTCCGGCAATACCTCGGCCTCCGCTCTCTTGCTGTATCCTGGCGACGGAACTGGCATGCTGGGTGCTCCGCTTAGTCCGTTCAATGGCTTCGCCCAGAAGCTCACGGTGGGTAGAATCAATGGGGATCCTCATCTGGATGTCCTGCTCGAGGGTGGAGTCGTGGGGCTCGGCAACGGTTCCGGGAATTTCACGTTCTCCAACCTGCCCACTGGGGCAGCAACAGGTGACAACGCTCTTGCGGATTTCAACGGCGACGGCAAGCTCGACATTGTCGGAGTCGGAGATAGATTTGTGTCCGGCGCTTGGCCCGGTGTCGCAGAGGTTCTCTACGGAGACGGCTCTGGCGGCTTTCGTTCGTCTGGATGGACACCCCTATACCCAGCCAGCGGAGGGAACGTTTTCCCGGTGGTGCTTGCGGCCGACATTGATGCCCAGCCCGGCCTCGATATCGTCGCGGCGAATGATTCACACATCTACACGATTCGAAACTGCTCGCACGGAATCAGCCCGGCCGCGAACACCGCGTCCAGTGGCGGTGGACCCGGATCGGTAAATGTGACCGCCGGAGACTGCGGCTGGAATGCGACCTCGAACGATTCCTGGCTCACCATCACTTCCGGCGGGTCAGGCAGCGGCAACGGGACGGTGAACTATACGGTGGCCGCCAACGCGTCGACTGCATCGCGGACCGGGACGCTCACCATCGCCGGGCAGACGTTCACCGTGACGCAGGCTGGCGTGGCTTGCACCTTCACGATCGCGCCCACGTCGGTGAGTGCGGCGGCGAACGGTGGACC
>JBGSME010000711.1:0-5267 GCA_041740335.1 Bryobacteraceae bacterium
CTTGGCCACATTCTCCATAGCCGGCATCAGTTCCACTGGCACACGGGATACGCGCCTCCACAATCAGTAGCGGCGCCGCACATGGGCGCGTGGATCGCAAAGACGCTGGGCGCGCGCGAGGCGAACATGCCGGCGTTTATCGACGTGGGCCAGAGCCTTGAGATCGGCGCGGAAAGCGATGCGTTGAAAGCGTTCCACACGGCGGGTTTTCTGGGGACTGAATACGGGCCGTTCTTCATTACGGATCCGCGCGACGCCGCGGTGGCGGTTCGGCCACCGAAGCACATTGGCCGGGAGCGGTTCGAGAGGCGCTACGAGAGATACAAGAAGCTGCTCGAAGCCAGCCCTGCACTGGCGGGCGACAGCACCAGCGCACAGCAGGAATCGCTACGTAAGGCCGTGGACAACGCGCACAGGCTGCTGTTGTCGCCGGCGGCACAGGCGTTCGATCTTTCGCGCGAGAAAAAGGAAGTTATCGATACTTACACGGCCGGGAATCCGGAGAATCGCTTTGGGCTCGGCTGTCTGCTCGCGCGGCGGCTTGCCGAGGCCGGCGCCAGGTTCGTGGAAGTAACTACGGAGTACATTCCGTTCCGCTACTGGGACACGCACGAGAATGGGCATACGCGGACGGTGAACGTGAAGAAGACCATTGATGCCCCGATCGCGCAACTGGTGCTGGACCTGGAAGAGAGAGGTCTGCTCAATCGGACACTGATCGTGGTGGCGAGTGAGTTCGGGCGCGACATGATGCAGGAGGGTAAGCCGGACAAGCCGGTGAAGGATCAGGTGAAGATACCGGACCGGCTGACCGATATCAAGCACTACGGCATGCATCGTCATTTCACCGAAGCGGGCAGCGTGCTGCTGTTTGGGGGCGGCGTGAAGAAGGGCTTTCTTTATGGGACGACGAACGACGAGCGGCCGTGCCGGGTGGTAGACAAGCCGGTGCGGATCGAGGATCTGCACACCACGATTTATCATGCGCTGGGGATTCCGCCGAATCATGGGTATGAAGTGGAGAAGCGGCCGTTTTATGTTACTCGGGATGGCAAGGGGAAGCCGATCGAGGAGTTATTTGGTTGAGACTTACTTCATGCGAAACACCACCTTTTTGATCGCTTTGTTGTTTTTTCTTGGGCCGCTCGGAGCCGCCGAGCCGGACTGGGCAACGCTTGACGCGGAGACTCTGCGCCACTTTCAGGCGCTGATCCGGATGGACACGCAGGACCCTCCGGGGGATGAGACGCCGGCGGTCGCGTATCTGAAGCAGGTTCTGGAAGCGGAAGGGATCCCGACAAAGACTTACGCGCTGGAAACGAAGCGGCCGAATCTGGTGGCACGGCTGAAGGGCAACGGTTCGCGGAAGGCGCTGCTGATTATGGCGCACACCGATGTGGTTAACGTGGATCCTTCGAAATGGCCGACGTTCGGACCGTTTTCCGCCGCGCGCGAGGGGGGTCACATTTATGGCCGCGGCACACTCGACGATAAGGACAACCTGACATCGGCTCTGATGACGATGCTGGTGTTGAAGCGATCAGGGGTTACGCTTGCGCGGGACGTGATCTTTCTTGCCGAGTCCGGCGAGGAGGGCAACACGAAGGTGGGCATTGATTTCATGGTGAAAAACCACTGGGCCGAAATCGAAGCCGAGTACTGTCTTGCGGAGGGCGGCGGGGTGATCCAGCGCAACGGCAAGGCGATCACGATGAACGTGGCAACCACGGAAAAGGTTCCGTCCCGGGCGCAGTTGGTGGTGAAGGGGACGGCCGGGCATGGATCGGTACCGCTGACCGACAACGCCATTGCCCGGCTATCCCGCGCGGTAGCGAAAGCCGCCGACTGGGACACCCCGATGAAGCTCAACGACACGACGCGGGCGTATTTCGAGCGCCTCGCTGGTATCTCGACACCGGAACTGGCCGCTTACTACAACGGGCTGTTGCATCCGGACCGGTCCGCAGCGGCGCAGGATTACTTACGCCAGAACGAACCATCGCATTATTCGATGCTGCGGACGTCGATCTCACCGACGATCATCAAAGCCGGATACCGGGTGAACGTGATTCCGGCGCAGGCCGAAGCTACGCTCGATATTCGGGCGGTTCCCGACGAGAACCTCGATACATTCTTTGCGGACCTGAAGCGTGTGATCGGGGACGATCGCGTGGAGATAGTGCGTGCGGCGCGCGACCGCGATCCATTGCCGCCGTCGCGCATCGACAATGAGGCTTTCCGGACGCTGGAGGCGTTGCAGAAGAAGTTGTATCCGGGCGCAGCCACGCTGCCTTCGATGCTGACGGGAGCTACCGATATGGCGTTTCTGCGGCGACGGGGAGTTCAGTGTTATGGGATCGGGCCGCTGGTGGACGCCGCTGACGCGCAGAAGGGATACGGCGCGCATTCGGATCAGGAGCGGATTCTCGAGAAGGAATTGTACCGGTTTGCGCGGTTTCACTATGAGGCCGCGGCGGAGATTGCGCGGGTTCGGTGAAGAAGAGGAGTTAGCCGATGGATCTTACCCCCCCTGCGTATGGCGATCGGGCGTTGGTGTTCGATGCTGTGTCGGGCACTACCGACAATATCCCCGCTCAGTTGGCGGGGCTTCAGGGCACTACCGCATGGGAGTCGAGTCCGCGGGCCCAAGCGCGGTTCCTGGTTCACGAAACCGGCAAATTGAATGGGAAGTACGTCATTTCGGTGGATCTCGACTCGGCGACCATGCGCGCGCTCGGGCAGTTTCTGGTGGAACTGGCGGATAGGGCTGAGGCCGAACAGGGCTGACGGCTACTTTTGTTGCCACTTGCGGAGTTCGCGGAGAGCATCGCTCGCAATCCAGCGCGCGGTGCGCGAATCGATCTTGGCGATCTGTTCCGCCTCGTCGATGGCGGCCGTATTCAGAGGAGCGTTGCGCTTACCTATCTGCCGTAGCGCCCAGTTGACTGCCTTCTTCACGAAGTTACGATCGTCGGTAGCTGCACGGCGGATGAAGGGCAGGAATTGCAGGAACCGCGCATCAGGAGCTTTCTTGTCATGCACGGCGAGCGCGGCCATGACGGCGAATCCGGCCCGGCGCTCGAACTCTCGATCGCGGCGCGACCATTCCTTCGCTTTGTTCCACGCCCATGGAGTCTTGTCGAACAGGTGCAAGCAGGCGGCGTCGCAGATCGCCCAATTGTCGAAGTCACGAATCCAGCGTTCGGCGACAGCTTCGGAGATGCTGGCGGGGTCGGCGACGAAGCAGGCGAGGGTGCGGGCTTCGTGGATTCCGGTGAGCCACAGTTGTTCAGCCAGATCCTGATCGCGGCCGATCTGCCGGGCGATTTTGCGTAGCGGCGATACGCCGATTCCGAGAATATTGGCGGAGGTGATGCCGAATCGCGCCATGCCTTCGACGTTGCGGGGGTCAGCGGCCCGGCGAAGGTCTTGGACGATCGAGGCTACACGGTCCGCACTCACCTGGTTGCCAGGACCCGGAAGCTGACGTCCATATCGTCGCGGGTGCCGATCAGCCCCAAGGCGGCTTTCGGGGGCTTGATGCCATAGTCGGTCAGCTTGACTTTCGCAGTGCCGGTGACGAAGAGGCGCCCTGCCTCGGCGGCGGCGGTCACGTTGAGGACGGCGGGTTTTTGAATGCCACGAATCGTAAGGGTGCCGCGAGCGGTGAAGCCGTTGGGCGCTTTCTCGATGGCGGCGGAAACGAAGCGCATGGTTGGATGCTTGTTGGACTCGAGTCCGTTCCTGCCGACGGCTTCGTCGTAGATATCCTTACGTTGCGACTGCTTGACCCAATCGTCTTTCACAACGAGGCTGGCTGTTTCAATCGATAGCTCGACGTGGGATTTTTCGGGCGCGGCGGGGTCATAGTCGAGCTTACCCTGGTAGCGTTCGAAAACGATGTCGTGCTTCTTTCCGCCCATGATCGGGCCGGTTTTGAGGATGTAGAGATGGAACTCGGAGCCGGGCTGGGGCTGGATACTGTAGGTCTCCGCGGAGAGCATTGCGGCCGCGAGCAGGAAGGCCGAAAAGAGGATTATCATTTACGCCGCCTTGGCCGTCTGGATTTGAACTAACTTCGCGTCCCCGGTTTGCTGTTGGAACGAGAGCACATCCATCGGGCAGACGGAGACGCAGATGCCGCAACCGATGCAGGACGTATTGCCGTTATCGAGAGTCTTCTGTTTGAGGGCGAAGCTCATCACGTCGATCCCGACCTGGCAGTTACGCGAACATTCGCCGCATGCGATGCACTTGTCGTTGGAATGAATGGCGAAGTGGCTTGCCTTGAACCGGGTGAACACGGTGCTGAAGACGTGCATCAGTTTGGCGAGCGGGCACCAATAGCGGCACCAGACCTTGCCGCCGAAGAACGGATAGAGCGTAACGGGAATGATGCCGACCAGCCACACGTCCGCGATCAGGCGGTACCAAACGAGAGCATCGGCGTGGGTGGACCGGAACAATTCAACGGTGTCCTTGAACAGCACCATGAGTGTGATGACGGTTGCTGCGCCGAGCACGATCCAGTTCATCCACTCCAGGCGGACGCTCATTGTTCCCTTCGGTGCGTTCTGACGCCATTGGTCGCCCAGCGTTTCGGCGAGACCACCGCATCCGCAGATCCATGAGCAGTATCGCTTACCGTGGTAGAGCGCGAGGATGGGGATGAGCACAAAGCTGAGGATGACGCCCCAGACGATCCAGATCTGGTGCGGTGAACCGAAGAACGTGTAGAAGAACAGCGGCCAGGCGTAAACGATGCCATAGGATCGCCAGGCTTGATCGGCGAAAACGGGATCGGTGGCTAACTTCTCGCCCACCCACTGAAACTTGACGGCGTATTGAAACAGGAACTCGGGAACGAGGAAGAAGAAGATCCACTGGAAACTGAGGAGGCAGGTGTAACGCCAGATCTGGAATCGATCCATACGATCGACCCCCCAGCGTTTCATGGCCTTCAAGCCGAAGCCGGTCATCAGGAGGGTGTATGCGACGGTGTACCAGAACGACATGGGACGATCGAAGAAAGAGAACGCCTTGTAGCCCCAACCCTTGTAGGGCCAGAACTCAAAGTTAGTGCCCATCTTGGCGCCATAGACGGTGTAGCAGATCAGGAATGAGAACGCCAACCAGGCGTAGCGATTGCCGCGCACGCCGGCCGCGATCATTGCGGCGATACCGGCAAAGGCGGCAGCAGCGCCGGCCGATTGGAGGCCGAGGAGCGACGGCAGCCCGGTTTTTCCGCCGGCGATCCAGAGGCCGAG
>JBGSME010000712.1:0-1661 GCA_041740335.1 Bryobacteraceae bacterium
TTGTTTCCCTGGTCTCGCGAGGAGTGGGGGTGGCCGCCGGACGCCTACTCGGCGTGGAGGGACTGCTCGCCGCGCGCAGCCTGGCCGCGTCGCTACCGAGGACCAGTGTTCTTACGGGCGCCCTTTCAACCGCGGTGGCGATGATGGTGAGCGTGGGGATCATGGTGGGCAGCTTCCGCGAAACAGTGGAATCGTGGATGGACTCGCAGCTCCAAGCCGATTTCTACCTGCGGCCCGCCGGCGGCGGCAAAGCGGGACAACACCCGACCTTCGATCCCGCCGTCGCCGACCGTATCGAACGCCTGGCCGGAGTCCGCGATGTGGACCGGTTTCGGCTCTACGACATCAGCTACCAGGGGCTGCCGGCGTTCCTGGGCGGCGGCGAGACGGCCGTGATCGCCACCGCGTCCAACAAGCGCACCGGGTTTCTTCCCGGGCAGGACCGCGAGGCGATCCTCGAGAAGCTGCCACGCGGCGACTTTGCGATCGTCAGCGAACCCTTCGCCAACAAGCATCGTGTCCGGCCGGGCGGCCATATCGAACTTACGCTTGGCGGCGCGCGGCCTCAATTCGAGGTCCTTGGCATCTATTTCGACTATTCGAGCGAGCGCGGCTACGTGATCGTGGATCGGGCGACGCTGCTGCGCCATTTGCCGGATCCGGCACTTTCCAGCCTCGCCGTGTACCTGGAGACTGGAACCAGCGAGGCCGCTGCTCTCGCCGCCATTGAGCAGGCCTCGGCCGGACACAATCTGCTGGTTTTTCCGCATCGCCGGCTGCGCGAAGAAGCGATGGCGATCTTTGACCGGACATTCGCCATCACATGGGCCCTGGAGGTGGTGGCGATCTTTGTGGCCGTGCTCGGCGTTGCCGGAGCGCTGTTGTCCCTAGTGATTGACCGGCGCCGCGAACTCGCGCTGCTGCGCTTCCTCGGCGGATCCGCCGGCCAGATCCGCAAGCTGATTCTCGCCGAGGCGGGGCTGCTTGGCCTGCTCTCGAACGCCGCCGGATTCGTGCTCGGCACCGCTCTTTCGCTAGTGCTGATCTACGTGATCAACGTCCAATCGTTCGGCTGGACGATCCGCTTCCATTGGCCGGTGTTGCTGCTCCTGTTCGCTCTGTCGGGTATCTATGCCGCCACGGTGGCGGCGGGACTCTACCCGGCTCGAATCGCCGTCCGCATGAACCCGATCGAGGTGATTCACGAGGAATGAAATTCCTGGCGCTACTGCTGATTTTTGCCACCGCCCGGCCCGGATACCGGTACGAATTCCCGCGCGACCACTTCGCGCATCACGAGTTCAAGACCGAGTGGTGGTACTTTACTGGGAACCTATTCGATCCAGCCGGGCGGAGATTCGGCTTTGAGTTGACGTTCTTCCGCCAATCGACTGGCGACGCCCCGCGGGAACCCCGCTCCCCTTGGGACACCAACGAACTGTGGCTCGCCCACCTGACGCTTTCCGACATTCAATCACAACGGTTTCTTCATGAAGAGCGGGTGAACCGTGCCGGTCCCGGACTGGCTGGTGCAGACCCAATTTCGGGACGTGTGTGGAACGGAAACTGGTCGGCTTCGTTTTCAAAAAGTCCTGATGGGATAAAAGCTTACGCCAAAGACTTCGCTCTTAACCTTAGGTGTGAAACCCGGAAGCCGCCCG
>JBGSME010000713.1:0-5713 GCA_041740335.1 Bryobacteraceae bacterium
GCCGTTCTTCTGCGCGAACTCCTCCGCCCGCCCCAGGATGATGCAGTTGACCACGATCAAGGCAATAAATGGTCCCAGCGCTTTGTAGATCGGGATGCTCACTGCCTTGATCACATACTCGACGATGGTGACGAACGTCGCGATGATCAGAATGTAAGTCGCGATTCGGACCTGCTTGGGCACCAGCTTGCGCACCAGTGAGATCAAGGTATTCGAACACACCAGGACGAACAACGTAGCGATGCCCATCGCGATCGCATTGCGCACGCTATTCGTCACAGCCAGGGTTGGACACATTCCCAGCGCCTGCACGAACACCGGGTTCTGTTTCCAAAGTCCCGCCGCGAACGCTTCCATGCTCTCCGACGGGGAGTGCGCCGCATCCATGTGCATATGTCCTGCCATTAGTTGCCTCGTTCGATTCGTTCCCGATGCCTTACCACCACCGGCAGCAGTTCACCCGCGCTCCGGTCGAGCATCCGGCCTACCGCCCGGGAGGAAATAGTCGCCCCGGAGATCGCATCCACTTCCCAGGCATTCCTTTTCGAGCCATGTTTTACCGCTTGGATCGGATGTTGGAGCCCCGATCCGCCGGCCGCCAACCGAGCGTCCAAGCCGAGAAAATTCGCGAGAAAATCCTTATCGGAGGCGATCTTATCTCCAAGCCCCGGCGTCTCTTTCAATTCGATGATCTTCAACCCAATCACGGACTGCTGCTGCAACGAGTAAGCGTACATGGCTCGGATTACATCGGCATAGCCGCGCCCGTTGGCCTCAATAACCACGCCCAGCAGAACACCCGAGTTGTCATAGCCGGCGAAGAACCGGGGGCCAGGATCCTCCAGACTGTTCAGTATCGTAAGTTCCCCCGAAGCAAGCACGCCATAGATAATCTGCTTCTGAAGACCTGGTAAAAGCTCGGTGATCGCTTCCCGCGTAAGTATCTCCTGATTCTTGCGAATCGCGTCAAGAGTGCCTAAATGAGCGCCAACAATTAGTAGTCCGCAGATCAGCGACACCAGGCCCATCAGGCGAATCATCGGAAAGCTGCTTTCGCCGCGCGGAGTCATGCCCGCGCCTTTCCGCCCGCGCCGTAGATGCGTGGCTGCGTCAGGTTGTCGATCAGAGGCGACACGGCGTTGCCCAGAAGGATCGCGTACATGACACCTTCGGGAAGCCCTCCCTTCAGGCGGATCATCACGGTAAGTGCTCCCATCAGGCCGCCGTAGATCCACACGCCCAGCGGCGTCACCGGCGAAGCAACCATGTCCGATGCCATGAATAGGGCGCCGAGCATCAGGCCTCCCGACAACACCATGAAAGCCGCGCTCGGATAACGTGCCGGATCGGCAGCGTGAAACGCGGCGCTCACCACCGCCGCGCTCCCAAGCATCGCAAACGGGATTCGCCAGTCCATCATTCTGCGCGCGATCAGATACAGTCCGCACACCAGAATCAACAGCGCCGATGTTTCACCAGCCGATCCCGGCACTTGGCCCAAAACAAGTGGGGTCAATTCCGTGGACACGTGATCGAATTTCTGAAGCGTCAGCGGGGTGGCTCCGGAGAACGCATCCACTCGCACCCGCGCTGTCCATTCGCCTAAAACCGGTGCCTGGAGGAACGGCAAGGTCAGCGTGGATGGGATAAATTCGTGAAACCGGCCCTCCGCCATCACCGGCGTGTATGCGGAGATGGTAACCGGAAACGCCGCTTGCAGAAACGCCCGTCCCACCAATGCCGGATTGAATGCGTTAAAGCCGAGCCCGCCAAACAGCATCTTTCCGAGCCCCACCGCAACAAAGCCCCCCACCGCGGTCATCCAGAGCGGAAACGCCGGTGGCAGCGTAAGTCCCAGCAGGAGACCCGTGATCGCCACGCTGTAGTCGCCCACTGACGACTCTCGGTTCGCCATTCGGCAAAACAAATACTCGGCGGCCAGGCAGCTCCCCGCGGCCGTCACAATCAACGCCAGAGCGCTGAGACCGAACAGCCACACAGAATACGCGCACACCGGCGCCAGTGCCAGTACAACGTTGCGCATGATACTCACCACGGACTTATTTGTGTGTAAGTGCGGCGAGGTTCGTAATTCGAGTTCGGGTGTTACCGCGGGCACTCGCGAGCCCTCCTCTCACGGTTCATCTGTTTCGCCACTCGGAACTGCTGTACCAGCGGGATATTGGACGGGCAGACGTAACTACAGCATCCACACTCAAAGCAGTCGCTAAGGTGAAAGTCAGTCTGCATTTCCTCAAACCGTTCCTTGCGTGCCAACATACCCAGCCGGGACGGATTCAAGTGCAGGGGGCACACGTCGACGCAAGCGCCGCACCGAATACAAGGATAGATCCGGCTCGGCCTGCCCGCTTCCGCCCGCGTCAGCACAAGAACACCCGTCACGCCTTTGGTGAGCGGCACATCCAGAAGGCTGATCGCCGGACCCATCATAGGGCCGCCCAGAATAACCGACGCCGCCTCGGCGGTGCATCCGGCTTGCTCCAACACCCATCGCAATGGAGTTCCGAGTGCGGTCAGATAGTTGCCCGGCTTCGCCACCCCCGGTCCGGTGATCGTCACCACTCGCTCGATCAGCCCTTGATGCAGCGGAAGCAATTCGCCGATCTGCGCCAAAGTCGCCACATTGAACACCGCCGCGCCAATGTCGGATGGCAGGCCGCCGGAGGGAACTTCGCGCCCGAGCAGCACCTTGAGCAGCATCTTCTCCGCGCCTTGCGGGTAGCGCGTCGCAACGGACTCTACGGTGACCTCGGAAACGCCTTCCGCCGCCTTCCGCAGCGCCTCCACCGCGTCTGGCTTGTTGTCCTCTACACCGATAATCGCTCGCTCCGCGCCGATCGCTTTCATTGCGATCCGCGCTCCGTGAACCACCTCGCCGGCCTGCTCCACCATCACCCGATGGTCCGTAGTCAAATACGGTTCGCATTCGCAGCCGTTCACCACCACCGTAGCCACTCTCTTTCCTTCCGGCAGTTTCAGCTTCACGTGGGTGGGAAACGCAGCGCCGCCCAGGCCCACCACGCCGGTATCCTGTACCGCGTTCACGATCTCATCGGGAGTCATCCGCTCGATGTCTTGCGGAGCGCCGTAGAGAATCTCCTGGCTCGCCGACGGCCAAGGTTTGATGAAGATCGCCGGAGCCATTTCTCCACGCGCGTTCGGGGCCAGCGCAATTCGCTCCACACGCCCGGTGACGGGCGCGTGCATCGGCACGGAAACGAAACCGCCCGCCTTTGCGATCGGCTCGCCGCGCACCACTTCCTGACCCTCCGCAACGATTGCCATCGCCGGGGCTCCCGCATGTTGCGACAAAGGGATGATCAGCAGCGGCGCGAAGGGCATCCGGCGGATCGCCAGCGCATGGGTCCGATCCTTGTGCTCGGGAACCGCCACGCCGCGCGTGAGCCGTTTGCCGTTGAGGAGTCCGAGTAGAGCCATGGTTACTGGAACTTCTTTGCGCGCAAAATCCACTTATCAGCGTCTTTTTCTTCGTGATTGGCCGGAGTGCCGGGGTGAATTACCTGCGCCGTGCATTTCTCCGCGGCGCGTACAAGGTCCTTGTAAGGGCCTCCCTTGGGATCTTTGACGAACGCATGTTTGTGGTCGTCATACGCAAAGATCTTGGGGTTGATCGTGATGCACTCGTCGCAGGAGGTGCAGGAAGCCGAGTCGATCCATGGCGCGACGTAGCCATTACCTGGTTCCGGAGCGCTTGCCGCTTTGCCCGCGGGTAGCGCGAGCGTAACCGCAGCCGGCTCCACTACCGGCGCTGACCCGTCACCGGCAAGCTCCATCAACCGGGTTGCCAGCGTCTGTACGATCTCCGCCCTGACGCGGCCCGCAATTTCGGCGGGGTCCACTTGCGGACGGTGTCCCGCCATCGACTTGAGTATGCGCCAGAAGTTACGCCGGTCCTCGCACGATCGTACAATCGGCGACGCTGGGATCACGCGGATCAGCCGGTTCTTTCGGTCAATCGCCCATATGTAGGGAAATTTTCCCTCGCGGTCTCCATGCTCCAAGGTAAGATACTCCGCGAGAGGGATCATGTTCTCGTTCCAGGTGTCGCGCGGCGCAGTGCGGAACTGCTTGCGGAACCGCGCTTCCGTGATGGCGAAATCGGCGAACGTCATCGGAGCCTGCATTGTCGCCGGAACGCCGTTCTCATCGGTGTACCCAAGCGAGTACACCGGCCAATCATCATCCATCGCGGGATTCCCCTCCAGATCGAGGCACTCCTCCGGAGTAACTCCCTTGTCTGGGTTATAACGTATCAAGGGATACGCACGGGACTCCACCGCCAACTTACTCTGATGCTCGGCCAGGTCGTCGCCGATTCCATGCTCTGGCATGCACGCGGCGTACACATTGAACAGCGCCGGGCGTCGCGAATTCAGGCCTTCGATGAACCCTTCAATCAGATGAGTGACGTTGGAAATGCTGCCCTGCATCACGTAGGTGGTCCGGTGCGCCATTGCGATCAGAGCGATCTCCTTGCGGACCTCATCTTTCCCCTGAAACGCCTTGCCGAACTGAGCCATATCGGAGACCTGCCCGGTGAATCCGGACGTGCATGCCTGGCCTCCGGTGTTCGAATAGACCTGCGTGTCGAGGACCACAACCTTAATCGGCTTGCCCGCCATCATCATGCGAGACAGGTTCTGGAAGCCGATATCGTACATGGCTCCGTCGCCGCCGATCGAAACTACCGGCGGACACAGAGACATTTCCTCGTCGGTAAATTGCCGCCAGTCAAAGTATGTGAAAGATCCGTCGTGCTTTTCTGCCTTGTATCCTTCGGAGAGTTCGATCTCCGCCATGCGCACGGCCTTGAATCCATCCGCCATCTTCGCCATGTGTCCTTCGAAAATGCCCATCGCCATCGACGGAGAATCTTGGAAGAGATGATTGGCCCAGGGGAACGGATACGGGTTGAACGGATACGTGGATCCCCATACCGAAGTGCAGCCGGTGGAGTTGATGATTCCCATGCTTGAGCGGCCGCTGCGGCTCACTCCCTGCGTGTATTGCCACCGGAGGTGCTTTAGTTTGCTGAGTAACTGTGTCACCCAGCGGAGCCACTCACCGTCTATCGGCCGCGCCGCATGGCGCTCGTCCAGTTTCTCTGAGAAGCTGCTCAGCGTCACATCGCTGTCTTTCAGCTTTTCGAGCGCCTCCTCCACGCGAGAGCTGTCGCTAAGATCCATCGAGGCTGCCAGCTTCAGCCGGATATGTTGATCCAGCCGTGCGATCAGATCGTCAACCACGGCCACTCGCCGTGCAACACGGGGCTGCATCAGTGCCTCCACCGTACTGACGAAAAGGTGAATCACCGTCTTCTCGCCGCACCCCAGGCAAGCGCCGTCCCCGCCGATCAACGCGCTGTAGTTCTTCTTGTCAAGCAGCAGCGTTTCCAGCGCGCCGATGCGCTCGTCGAGATTCTCAATCCGGATGAACTCCGGTGGGGTCGTCGGCAGCGCTTCCCAGAACGCCCAGTCCCGCCGCAGGCGGTCCACGGTCTCCGGCGCCTGGGTTATCGGGCGAAGGGCGTCGTCATTGCAGACCTTCACGCACTCCATGCAGCCCTTGCAGGCGTAAGGATTCACCGTGATCGAAAGCAGGCCGCCGCTGCCTTTCTGTTTCTTTTCCCGAACACCCCAGTAAGGCTGGGTTACCGAAAACTGAAAATCCC
>JBGSME010000714.1:0-4754 GCA_041740335.1 Bryobacteraceae bacterium
GATCGACTGGCGCCGGCCGCCCGGCGGTAACTTGCGACAGTTCGATCCGATGGAGGTGGCGCGGATCGAAACCGATATGTGGCGATCGTACTACGATCGAAATCCTCTGGCGCTGTTCCGGCAACTTACGGGATTGCTGCGGCGGCAGTATCATCTCAGCGCGACCCAATCGGCCGTCGCCGCCTACTGGGCCTCCCGCGCCGCGTTCGTGTTCAAGGACGGCATGTCCACGGCGGAGTACGAAAGGGCTTTGCCGTATCTCGATCGATACTATCGGGCGATTCTTCCCACCGGCAGCGATGTTGAGCGCATCGGCGAGTTGGAACTGAAGTGGTGGATCGTCCATCGCCAACGCCGGCGGCTTGGTCCGAAGGCGCTCGAAACATCACTGGCCGCCTTGCAGGCTGCGATCTACAATATGCCACCGGAGCGATTCGCCACCCACGCCCGGCTTCGTGCGCAAGCGATGCTTCTGCGGGACAGCAAAGCCGAGTCCGGCGGGGTCTCCGAACAGGACTGGCGCCGGATCGGCGAGTGGTTGGAGGGGGCGTGGGCGTCGCTGCATGGGGAGGTGAACGCGGTGCGGTAAGCTGGTTCCTCGCGCCATGATCGAAGAGGCCCGGCAGTGGATCCAATCCGCCATCGAATCCCAGCGGCCCGTAGCCGCCTTGACGGGCGCTGGCATCAGCGCGGAGAGCGGAATCCCGACGTTTCGCGGCGCAAAGGACGCGCTTTGGCGCAATCACCGGCCCGAAGACCTTGCCACTCCACAGGCTTTCGAGCGCGATTCCATGCTCGTCTGGGAATGGTATGAATGGCGTCGCGGGTTGATCGCCAAGGCCGAGCCGAACCCCGGCCACCTCGCGCTTGCCGCGTTCGAGCGGCGGCACGAAGCATTCTCCCTGGTCACCCAGAATGTCGACGGTCTTCATGACCGCGCCGGAAGCCTTGGCGTCCTGAAGCTGCACGGCGATATATGGCGTCTGAGATGCACAGGGTGCGCTGCCGAATGGACCAGTCACGACATTCCGCTGCCGGCCCTTCCGCCCCGGTGCGCCTGCGGAGCGATCGCCCGCCCAGGAGTGGTTTGGTTCGGTGAAGCTCTTCCGAACGATGTGTTCGAAAAGGCCGCTCAAGCCGCTGCCGGATGCGCCGTATTGCTGGTCATCGGGACCTCGGCGGCTGTGTACCCAGCGGCTGGGCTGGTGCCATTGGCCAGGCGCTCGGGCGCCCGGATCATCGAAGTCAACGTAGCCGAGTCCGGCGTCTCGGCGATCGCCGATGCTTCCCTGCGGGGCGCCGCCGGCGATCTGCTTCCGCGCTTACTGATGAATGAATGATTGCGGCCACGCCCTGAAAGAATGATCGCGGCTACGCGGGGCGGACCGGATTCCGCAAGATGCCCACGCCCTCGATCTCGATCTCAACCACGTCGCCGGCCTTCATCGGAGAGGTCTTGCCCGGAGTGCCGGTAAAGATCAGATCGCCCGGCATCAGCGTGACGTACTTGCTGATGAAGCTAACTACGGTTGGGCAGTCGTGCACAAGGTGCGAGGTCGAGTCCTCTTGCATCACCTTCCCGTTGAGCCGCGTTTGGATCTTAAGGTTGCCATAGTCGACACCGCGCGCGATTGCCGGGCCGACCGGACCAAACGTGTCCGCCCCCTTTGCGCGCCACCACTGTACGTCTTTGACTTTCGCGTCGTTCTGCCAAATACGTTCGGAGACGTCGTTGCCGCAGGTGACGCCGAAAATGCAATCCCGGGCTTGGGCGGCCGTCACGTTCTTCGTGCGCTTGCCGATCACGATCACCAACTCGCACTCGAAGTGGACGTCGGTGGCGTCCTTGGGGAGCCGGATCGGATCGCCCGGATTCTGGAGGCATGTGAGCGGCTTGTAGAAAGGTTCGGGATTGGGACGCGGCGCAGCGGTTCCCACATGGCTCTGGTAGTTGCCCGCCAGCGCCAGCACCTTGGTGGGGCGAACCGGATAGAGCAGCTTTACGTCCGCCAGCTTGTGTGAGGTTCCGGTTTCCACGGGGTTCTCGAACAGATTGCCCTTCAGTTCGCGAATCGTTTCCCCGTTCAGAATGCCATAGACGGGGCCGGAGGAGCCCAGCCGGAATCGGACATAGCGCGTGATCCCGGGACGGCTGGTTTGGGCCTGCGCCACAGCCGTCGAGAGTGCGGGTGCGGCGGCGAGTCCGGAGAGAGCGAGCAGTTGGCGTCGTTTCATAGCAATTGATAATATCAGGACCCGCTGGCCAATGGCTCAGCCGGGGGCGTTGCCTCCGTGGGTCGATTCAGTGGATAATAGGATTTCACGGTGAGGTGAGATGTGTGTATCGCGTGAACCGTATCCGTGTGAAGCTACGCACTCCAATGCGTCAATCCACGCCCAGGAATGCCCAGGGAGGAGTCTCGATTGAAGCGCTCCGGTTCGGACGAATCACTTCGCTGTTCGTTTTGCCATAAGAGCCAGGATGTCGTCGGGAAGCTGATTTCTTCTCCCAGCGACTATCCTAGAGCTTATATCTGCGACGAGTGCATCTCAGTATGCAATTCCATTCTTGAGGACGATCGCAGCGAACCGACTCAGGGTCTGCCCAATAAACTCCCCAAGCCGCTGGAATTAAAGGAGTATTTGGACCAGTACGTAGTTGGCCAGGACCTCACCAAGCGCAAGCTGGCGGTCGCCGTGTACAACCACTACAAGCGGATCCAGATGAACAAACGATCCACCGGCGATGTTGAGCTCACCAAGAGCAACATCATGCTGATCGGGCCCACGGGAACTGGAAAGACGCTCTTGGCTCAGACGCTGGCCCGCATCCTGGACGTTCCATTCGCGATCGCCGACGCCACCACGCTTACTGAAGCGGGGTATGTGGGCGAAGACGTGGAGAATATCGTTCTCCGCCTGCTGCAAAACGCCGATTGGGATGTGCAGCGGTGCCAGCAGGGCATCATCTATATAGACGAAATCGACAAGATCGCCCGGAAGGACGAAAATCCGTCGATTACGCGCGATGTTTCCGGCGAGGGTGTCCAGCAGGCGCTACTCAAGATCCTGGAAGGGACCGTGGCCAATGTGCCTCCGCAGGGCGGCCGCAAGCATCCGCACCAGGAATTTACACCTGTTGACACGTCGAACATTCTGTTCATTTGCGGCGGCGCTTTTGTTGGACTGGAACGAGTGATTGCCCGGCGGCTCGGCAAGTCGTCGATGGGTTTCCAGAAGAACGAAGAGGAGAATCGAAAGGTAATCCGGCGCGACGCGCACCTGCTTTCCGAAGCCCAGCCGATCGATTTGATTCGTTTCGGATTCATCCCGGAATTCATCGGACGGCTTCCGGTGATGGGGGTTCTCGACGAGTTGGACCGGGACGCGCTGGTTCAGATTCTCACGAAACCCAAGAATGCGATCAGCCGCCAATATCAGCGGCTTTTCGAGTTCGAAAATGTCCGTCTGCGGTTTACTGACGACGCGCTGGAGGCCATTGCCCAACTCGCGATGGAGCGAAAATTAGGCGCGCGCGGTCTACGCATGATCCTCGAAGATCTGATGCTCGATCTGATGTATTACGTGCCTTCGTACAAGAAGGTCCGTGAATTTGTCGTGACCAAGGAAATGGTTGTCACGCAAAAGATCAATCTGGCGATCCTCGAAAAGGCGGGCTGACCCGCGGCTTACAGCTCGCAGCCGCGGCTTACAGCTCGCAGCCCGGTTCCAAAAAGCGACCCGCGAATGAGGGTTTGCCGTCTGCTCTCGCCGAAATCACGGTATTCTTGAAGTAGGTCCCTTACCGAAAAAATGCTCACTTCGAAAGACAAGCCCGAAACACGCCGCCTTCCGATGATGCCCATCCGGGACGTGGTGATCTTCCCGCACATGATGACGCCGTTCGTCGTCGGGCGGGAATCGAGCGTCCGGGCGCTTGAAGAAGCGCTGGCCGGCGATAAGAAGATCTTCCTCGCCACGCAACATGACGCCTCGGTGGATGAGCCGAGCCCTGAGGAAATCTTCCAGGTGGGTACGGTAGCCAATATCGTGCAGAGCCTGAAGCTGCCGGACGGGAACATCAAGGTTCTTGTCGAAGGCGTGGAGCGCGGCAAAGTGGTTTCGATCACCGACGACGACGGCTACTTCCGGGTGGTCGTGAAGACGATGGTCTTCAAGATCGACCAGGGTCCGCAGTTGGAAGCGCTCACCAGCCGGGTGACGACGCTGTTTGAGCAGTACGTCAAGCTCAGCCAGAATCTCAATTACGAGACGATGATCGCGGCTATCCGCGTGGAGGATCCGGGCAAGCTCGCCGACACGGTGGGCGCGAATCTGTTGCTGACGATTGAGGAAAAGCAGGAGTTGCTTGAGATCTTCGATCCGGTGGACCGGCTGACGCGAGTGGCCGAGATGCTCGACATTGAGATCGAGAAGCTGAATATGGACCGCACCATCCAAGGCCGCGTGAAGCGCCAGATGGAGCGCGCGCAAAAAGAATATTACCTCAACGAGAAGATCAAGGCGATCCAGAAGGAACTGGGCCGCGGCGAAAAAAGCGAGTACGACGATCTGAAGAAGAAGATCGACGCCGCCGGCATGACGCCCGAGGCCAAGGAGAAGGCGGTAACCGAATTGAAGCGGCTGGAACAGATGCCGCCGATGTCGGCCGAATCCACCGTTTCGCGAAACTACCTCGAGTGGCTGCTGGCGGTGCCGTGGAAGAAAAAGTCGAAAGAGATCCGCGATCTGAA
>JBGSME010000715.1:0-2474 GCA_041740335.1 Bryobacteraceae bacterium
ATCCCGAGGTTTTCGCTAACGTTGAGATTGCCGCCAACATCCGCCTGATGCTGGTGGTGTGCAACGACGCGCTGGCGGCGGCCGGGGTCCGGCATCTGAATGCAACTCGCCTGGGTTTGCCCGCTTCGAAGATACTCTATCTCTCCTCTCCGTTTCGCAATCACGCGGGGATGGCGCGCCGCATGAATGCGGTTGGCGTTGCGCGCGCTTTCGATCCTCGCTCCGATGCGGACCTGGCGGAACTGGCGGAGATGATCGCGGGGCGAACATGACGAAGGACCCGCATTTGCCGACAGCCGGCATTCGCGACGCCGTTGCCGCCTATCGCCGCGCAGGCGCTGGTCTCATTCGCGGCTTGGTCGCGGCAAATGAAATCGCGACACTCCGCGCCGAAACCGACCGCCTCTGGCAGGAGTTTCAATCCTGCGGGCCTTTGAATCTGCGCATCGGTATCCGTAAAGATCTGTCTGGCAATACGGTCCTCGACCGTCTGGACCCGGTCGCTGACGTCTCCCCGCTGTTCGCGGCTCTCAATCGCGATCCCGCGCTGATCCGCATCGCGGAAGCCGGCCTCGGCGAACCCGTCACAATCATGAAGGAAAAGCTGATCTACAAGAGGCCCGGCACCGCTGGCTTCGGGGCGCATCGCGACCAGGCCTACACCACGGCGAAATCGGGCGTTCCCGGCGTCGAGGTTCTTACGCTGAGCCTCGCGCTCGATCCTGCTCCGTTGGCCTCCGGCCCGACCGAGTTCTTCCCAAGCCTCCGGCTGAAGCCCGTACCGGCGCCTCCGGATGAGCCGCGCGATGTCGACGAAGCGGCCCTGGAGGGCGTCGAATCACTGTTGTCCGAACTCGAACCGGGCGACGCGATCCTGTTCGACGGACAGGTCCCCCATCGCAGCGCCCGCAACCAAAGCGACCGCTCCCGCCGGACCTATATGATCAGCTACGTGCCCGCCCGCTACCCGGATGCGCGGGACAATTACTACGCCGCGCGCCTCGTCGAACAAGCCCGCGAACGCGAGGCGCTCCCTGCCAGCAAGCTCTACTTTCGCTAGCGCGTCCACTTCTTGCGTTCGTACGGGAACCGCCGCCAATCCACCGCCGCACGGCCATTGAGATCCCAGACTACCTTCCCGCCCCGCAACGTCATCTCGGCCACAATGCGCTTCGAACCGGTATTCCCCGCGCCGGCCGAATCGATAAATCCGAACCGCCCTGTCTCAACTCCCAGCACCGCGATATCGGCTTCCGCGCCCACGCTGAGATGGCCCAGGTCCGGCCGTTTGATCTCACGCGCCGGATTCCAAGTGGACATCGCCACCACCTCCGCGATCGGCGACCCGAGATTCAGCGCCTTCGACATCACGTTGGCCATGTCCTTCATCCCGGCGTTCATGCTGCCGGTGTGCAGATCGGTGGAAATCGAATCCGGCCGGAAGCCCTGTTCATACGCAGGCATGGCGACGTACCAATAAAAACTGCCCGCTCCGTGACCGACGTCGAAGAAGATACCGCGCTTGCGTCCATTCGTCATCGCCGGATTCAACTTGCCGCTTGCAAGCAGTTCCTCGCGATGTCCGGAAAAGCAATGTGTGTAGATGTCGCCGGCCCGCAGCTTGTCTTCAAGCAGCGTCGGCAGACTTCGAACGTTGTTTAAATAGCCGAAGTCTACCATCACCGGCAGGTCCGCCTTCTTCCCGGCAGCGGTGGCGGCGTCGATCGATTCCCACCCCGGGCCGCCGTAGTGCGCGGACTTGAAGCCGACAATCACGCCCTTGTTCTCGGCAGCCAACCGGACGGCGCCGTCGACGTCGAGTTGTTTGGCGTCGTCCTCCTTGCCGGTGCCCATCCCCGCGGCCACAACGTTCAGGAATGCGAGCACGCGCGTTTGCACGCGGTCGATCACTTGCGCGCGAAAAGCCGGGAACGTCTCCAGTCCCGTGGTGCCGGCGTCGACCATGGTGGTTACGCCGGTGCGGAACGAGAAAGCGTCGGGGCTGACACTCGAATCCCGCTCGACACCCGGCAGACCAGGGCGCGGGAAAACATGCACGTGGATGTCAATCAGTCCCGGAGTTACGTAGAGTCCGCGCAGATCGACGGTTCGCTTGGCCGCAAGAGCGGGGATCGCGTCGGCGATGCGCGCGATCTTGCCGTTCGCGACCGCGACGTCGGTCACCTGATCAATGCCGTTCTTCGGATCGATCACACGGCCGTTCTTCAGCAGGATGTCGTACTGCTGGGCCGTGGCGAGCGTTGCGGCCAGCAGCAACAGAAGCGGTTTCACAGCTTACTTCTCCTTGGCCCAGATCGCTTCCATAATCGCAACAGGATTCATAGGCAGGCGCAGCAGCCGGACCCCGATCGCCGCATGAATCGCATTGGCGAGCGCTCCCGGCGGCGGGACGATATTGGCTTCACCCACGCCGCGAACCCCGAACGGGTGGCCGGGGTTCGCCACCTCGACGA
>JBGSME010000716.1:0-2852 GCA_041740335.1 Bryobacteraceae bacterium
CTCTGGGCCGGCGCCGCCGACACTCGCTTCGCCATGGTGGTCTCCAATGACTCCGGCGAAGGCGGCGCAGCGCTCGCCCGCCGCCGCTTCGGTGAGCAGACGCTCCGCATCAACACCTCGTTCCCGCACTGGTTCGCCGGCAATTTCAAGCAGTACAACGATCGCGAAGAAACGATCTCCGTGGATCAGCACATGCTGATCGCCCTCCTCGCGCCTCGCCCGGTTTACATCGCCAGCGCCAGCGAAGATCTTTGGGCGGACCCGCACGGCGAGTTTCTGAGCGGCGTCAATGCGTCCCCGGTGTACAAGCTGTTGGGTACCGACGGCTTTGGCGCTACGGAAAAAGACTGGCCACCGGCCAAGCCCATCCGCACCACGATCGGTCACCACATCCGCAAGGGCGGCCACGACATCACGATCTTCGATTGGAATCTTTATATGGACTTCGCCGATGTCCATATGAAGGCGGGGAAGTAGAAGTTACTCCGACTTAGCCGGAATCAGCCCCTTCAGATCCGCGGCCGGACCCGCTTCGGCCGGAACTGTAAGCGTTACGTTTATGTTCTTACAGGTGGTTGTAGTGCAGGCCTGGCCGCGGATAGCCACCGTGGCCGGTGCGCTGCCGGTCTGTTTCACCTTGGCGGCGAATAGGGTCTCGCCTTCGAAGCCCCAGGTGTACCAGCGGATGTCGGCTTTCGAAAGATCGTGCGGCGGCGACTGAAGCCACGGTCCCTCAATGGCAAGGCCTCCGCTGACCTTGATCACAGTCGGCTGATCGATGCCGAGCGACATCTTTCCAGCGAGCTTTTCCTTGGCGCGGATCTCGTTATCGATCGCGTAGGTGTGCCACGGCTTCTCATGGCTCGCCTGTATCACAAGCCATGCGCCGGCCACCCGGGCGCGATAAGTGACGCAGACGCTTTCATCGTGCGTTACCTCCGCCGGAGCGGACCACGTCTCGGCCGCAGCGAGGACGGATGCGAGCGTTAGAACAAAAAACACCTGTTTTGTCATTTGCGGAAGCTCATGCGGAACGTCTTTAGAGGCATCTCGATGCGGTTGCCGTCGCGGAGAACGCCGATGGTCATCGAATCGCCGGCCTTCTTGTGAATCTTAATGAACAGGTCGGCGGTGTTGGCCACCGGGTCAGTGTCAACGCCATCCACGCTGAAGACAATGTCGCCTTTACGCAGTTCGTGCGATTTCATCGCCTGCGCGAAACGGTCGATGTAAGTAACTTCGCTCGCGAAGCCATCCGGCTTCAGGCCGCGCTCGCGTTTCTCTGATTCGCTCAGAGGGCGCGAATCGAAGTAGGTGCGGGGATCGACGCTCGACTGGCGCCAGCGGGTGTCGGTAACCCACCACCGGATCGGCAGAGCCACGGTCAAGTCCACGTACCCGGCGCCGCGAGCGACGCTGAATTTCGCCGAAGCGGCGTCGCGGGGCGTCTTGTCGTAGGCATGCTGGAGGTCGCCAAAAGTGTATACGGCCTTTCCATCCACCGCCGTGACGGTGTCTCCCGCTTTCATGCCGGCCGCCGCCGCGGCGCCGGTGGCCTCTTTGACCAACAGGCCCATGGGCACATCCAGTTCAATGCCGATGGCGCGGATGTCGGGCGAACGCCAAAGGTGCTTCGGTTTGTCCAGCGTGCCGTCGAGTTCGCGATGCATATTCTGGAAATCGCCGATCAGATGGCATTCCACGCACGCGTTCCGGGCAAAGGTTCGTTCGACAAGCAACGGATATTCCCGCGCGAACACCGGCTTGGGGCGCTCGGGCGCCGGGAGCTTGCCTTCCTGATGCTGACGATGCAGGTCCAGCCCCTTGCGCATCGCCAGTTCGATGCTGTCGAGGTTCAGATAGCTGTCGGGCGATCGCGAATCGCGCCCACCGTAGCGCAAGTAGATCTGCTCATCGGCGTTCAGGATGTAAAAGTAAAGTGTGTTGTTCCGGTCATGCTCGAACAGGCCGATATCGATGTCGTCCATGCGTATGATCCGGACGCAGATGTACTGGCTGAGCAACTCGCCGCGTCGTGAAGTTTTCGGTGACAGCACAACCTGTGCGTCGAACATGCGTCCAGCCGTTCAAGGCTCGCAGCGAAACTCGAGGAAGATCGGCTTCCCGGTCCGCTTTGCCTCCGCAATGGCTTCCTTATAGCTCGACAGCCACTGAATGCCATCGTCCTGGGCGCGCAGTTCCGGCGCGAAGGAGGTAATAGCGGCAAACAGGCTCGCCGCAGCCAACGACAAGGGCAGTTTTCGCATGGGATTGCTGCCTGTTATGGTACCAAAGGCTTGTCGAAGGTTACCGTCGATTCGGCTCCGAATCGCTGGTACTGCTCATACTTGATCGACATGCGCTGGCGGATCGATCCGCTCGTAAAATGTAGTACATCGTCGGAATGGGTGTGGATGGGGAACCAGTGCTTACCGTCCACTTTTTCGCGGAAGGTCGTGAACTCCGGGAAAAGATTCTCCTCCTTGCGCGACAGAATCTGCGGTACGGCGCGGCCCTGGCTCTTCACCACGCCGAAGTCGCGCTTGTCCACCCAGAACATTCCTTCGAATAGCCGCATGCCCTGGTGTGTCTGGCGCGGCCGGACTTCGAGCAGCCAGCAATCCACCCCGTCAGAGGCTTCCTCACCCTTGAATTTGGTTTCGTAGAGCCACAATTGGTCAGCAGTGAACAGGAACGGCTGCACTTCGCGGACGTCGCGGAAGTCCTCTTCGGTCAGCCGCAACCGCGCAAGGGCCATGATCGGCTTGCCCCGCATCTGTTCGGTCCGCTCACCGGTGGGCGAGAGGATCACTTCACGTTCCTCGCGATACCGGCCGGCGATTGCACCATTC
>JBGSME010000717.1:0-3982 GCA_041740335.1 Bryobacteraceae bacterium
CTCGCGACACCCAAGGCCAGATATCTGGAAGTGATTGAGGGTGAGGCACGCTACACGTCGAAGTTGCAGATCGCCGGCGGCGCGATTCGACCCTTACTACAAAGCGGAGCATCAATACGCGACGCCCTACTTCGCTTATGCGATAGGCACTTTGGTGGACGCTGGCGCAGCGATGGAGTTGCTGCCTTACGGCGTGAAGGCGATGGAGCACTCCACCGATTGCTTCAGCCGCGGGAAGATTGCGATTCCCGAACAGCACGGTGAGTTCTTCATCGCCGCGCTCACCGGCGCGTTGCCGCTCTACGAGCGGCATGTGCCGCGTGAGCAATGGCTGCGTTGGCGTGAACGCATGAAGACGCCCTCGGCGCAGGTGATTCGCGGGTTGAAGAATAACTGGGAAACCTACGTTTTCAGGGGCGACTGGATGCGGCAGGCGGCGGGTCTCATCTCGCGGCAATCCGCCGTCGACTTCATTGAAGGCGCGTGGAAGGCCCAGTCAAAGCGCGTGGCGGCCGCGCCGTTTTTCTTCTATCACGACCTTACGAGCGATCCGGATACCTTGAGTGTCGAAGCGGTTGGCCGCGGCAATGTACTCGCACTTTCGGCCATGGGTTACGACGGCCCAAGCGCCGCGGAGATCCGCCGTTTTGCCGAAACGTCCACGGCGAATACTCTCTGGCTGCAGGACCCCAGCGGCCAGGCGCCGGCCAACGGCCGCACCGACAATCACGTGTGGGTGGAGTTCGGCTATCAGTTGTGCTTCGAGGTGATGGCCGAGGTGGCGTGGGAGAAGGGAGATCGCGAGCGGGCGGGACAGTTTCGCCGCGCCGCTCTGATGGCCTTCGAAAGCGCGCAGCGCTGGCGGCGGACGAATGGTGAATTTGCCGGATCCTTCTACGTGACGAAGAATCGCTTCGACCCGGCTTTGCGGATTGGCTATCAGCCCGCCAGCCAGTACACGAATTACAACGGCTCACTGATGTTTCATCTGTCGGAGGCGCTGCATGCGCGGCACACCGAGATCGCCGAACGCCCCGCGCCTTCCGAAATTGGCGGCTATGCCTTCGCGCTCGATGAGCGATTCTCGTCGGCGTTCGCGAATGCGGGCGGCATGATGATTCAGGCCAATCTGCGCGGCCAGGAAAAGCTGACGCATGCCAACTACTGGACGCCGCTCGGCATTGTAAGGTTCGCGCGGCCAGGATGGGAATCCCGCCTCGGACCATCGGATGGAGCGTTCGATGGCGAGCGCGGCGTGACCTTCGCGCCGGCGTTCGAGGAGAATGGCAAGTGGCTGCGGATGGCGGATCTGCCGGCGCGCTATATGGCGGAATTCCAGGTGGAGTTCACCAGCCCGTTGTTGGTGCGGTGTTCGTTGACCTACCGGCCCAAGGATACGAAGCCGGGGCCGGTGTTCCGCAACAGCCTGACGATCACGCCAGCCGGTGTGCTATCGGAACTGCGCCGATTGTCGGGCCAGGGAAAATGGGGCGTCACGTGGCCGGTGCTCGAGTCCGATGGCACGCCGCTGCGTCCTAGTTACACCCAGGGGATGGCGAGTACGAAGTACGACGCCAATGGAGATGAGCAGACATTTATCGCACTGGATGAGGGCTCAAGAGTAACGCACGCCGAGGGTTTGATCCGCGGCACCTACGGCGACCTGCGGCCTGTCTTAATGACGTCGCCCGGCGCGGTAAACCGGACTTTTGTCTATCCGCGGAATGCCGGAGATCCGCCAGCCGGCGAAGTGCGTAATGGATGGCGCTTCACAACCGGCGGATTCACTTCCCCAGTGGGCGCCGTTCGCGGCAAACTATGGATCGGTAGAACCGCGGCTGGCGGCTGGGGCGATGGATTGGATCTCGATGGCGACGGCAAGCCAGAGTTACGATTTGGCGCGCCTTGTCATTTCGTGGCCCAAGTGGCGAAAGGCCGCGTCACTGCAGTGGAGGCCGATCAGGATGTATCGCTCACCGTGGCCGGTAAAGAGCTCGCGCTGAAGCGATACCAGCCCCAGCAGATCCGATGAGAACAGGGCCGGTGCGAGATGCCGAAGGTCTTAGATAGACGCCGCCATTTTCGGATCGAGCGCCACTTCGTCGCCGGCGGCGATGCCTGACGATGCCACCGCCTGGGTATTGTTCCGGTGGCCGACTTCCACCACGCGCCGCTCGAATTTGTCGCCCTTGCGGACCATCACGTAGTTTTTCCCGTTCTCGGCAAAGAGAGCCGAAGCCGGAACCACAAGCTGATTCTCCTCACGATACAGCTTCACATCGGCCGCGCCGGAAAGATCCGGGATCACCTTGTCATGGGCCTGATCGATGCTGATCATCACCGGCACCTGGCGAATGTAGAACTGCTGGCGCATGCCTGCCGTGGCAAGAGCTCCAATGCTATGAATCCGTCCCGGAAGCGCGAGACCAGGGAAGGCGTCGAAATGGACAGTCGCCTTTTGGCCGATGCGAATGCTGCCGATTTCCGTCTGGTTGAGACTGCCTTCCACCTGCATCTTGTCCGGGTTCACCACCTTGAGGAACAGCGTTCCCGGCCGAAGCTGGTCACCCTGTTGGATCATGGAATATTCGCGCCCACGCCACTGCATTTGCACAACGGCCAGGCCGTCCATGGGGGCGAACATCTTGAAACGTTTTACGTCGCTTTGGTGCCGGCCGCGATGGCTGCCGTGCCGCAACTTGGTAATTTCGAGGATCCGGAGTTCGGCGCTATGCACGATCTCCTTCTGGGCGACGTCGGCCTGCGCACGCTTGTAGTTGGCCTCGGATTCCTCCACCGCCAGCTTGAGTAGTTCCTGGTCAATCGCGGTGCGTACCTCGGCCGGCTGGGCATTCAATACGGCCTTGTCGTACTCGGCCTTGGCCAGCGCGATCTGCTGCCGCACATTCTCGAGATCGATAATCTGTTCGGCCTTGCGCTTGCGAATGTCGGCGTCGGCCTGCTCAATCGTGTCGCCGATATCGTCGATGTGATCCTGAAGGTTGCGGGAATCGATCTCGGCCATCAACTGGCCTTTTTTCACTTTCGTGCCGGTGGGGATCAGGAACTGCAGCACCATCTCACCCACGTCGGGACCACGGACCGCCGGCGCGGTCACGTTCGCCGATTGCTGCGAAGAGGTGCTGCCGGCGATACGCAACGTCTCTTCAAAAACCACCGGAGCCACTCGAACCACACGGACGTTGGCGGCCGTAAAGGCCTGCTGCTTCTGCGCGTCCTGCCGGGGCTTTAGGCCGAATTGCCACACCAGAAAGCCAACTAGGGCGGCACCGAGAAGGATGAACCACTTGGCCGGTCCCTTTCCCCCGGGCTCATGCACCACCGGGGGCGTCGCCGGAACCGGCGGAGTCTGAACGGGTTGTGGTCTTGGGGAACCGAGTGCCGACATTGTCCCTCCCTCAAAAAATACTTCAAACTTGAGGCTAAGCCTAGGATACACCGAAAACGGGTGCTGAAAACGAACACCGGGCTCGGTGCCCTACTACGGGGAGGCGGAAGCCGACCTCCTCAGGTTACAGAATAATCGACTGTTGAGCCGCCGCGCGTTACGATTTGTAAAAGTGAATCGACCGCTGCACGGCATCTTTTCCGAACCGCGATGGATGGCGCTGTGGGCCGCCATGCTCGGCTACCTCCTGGACGCAATGGACGTCCTTCTCTATGTCTTCGCCCTCCCCGCCATCCTCGCCGAGTTCGGCTTAACCAATCGCGAAGCCGGCCTCGTCAGCGCCGCGACCCTGGTAGCCTCAGCGGCGGGAGGCATTCTCGCCGGCTGGATTTCGGACCGCATCGGCCGCCGCCGCACGCTCATCTACACGATCCTGCTCTATTCGCTGGCATCGGCCGGATCGGCGACGGCAGGCACTTTTTCAGCCTTGATTTTCTGGCGGGCCATGGTTGGCCTCGGGCTTGGCGGGGAATGGTCGGCGGGAGCCGTTCTGGTCGCCGAGAGTTGGCCGGC
>JBGSME010000718.1:0-8551 GCA_041740335.1 Bryobacteraceae bacterium
GCCGAGGCTGCCATCGTGCGCCTGGCCGATCTCGGCGATCAGCAGGCAACGGTCGTTTGCGAAACGGATCATGTTAGACAGTATCGGCAAAGGTCTTTTCCATGCGCCGGAAATAGAAAGCGCCGCTCACCAGCAACGTTACCGCCACCACCGCCGACACCAGAATCATCGGGCCCGGCGCCGTATTGGTGCCAAGCAGCGCCCACCGGAATCCTTCAACCACGCCAGCCATTGGATTGATTCCGTACACAGTGCGCCACGGCTCCGGCAGCAGGCTGCTCGGATACGCGATCGGCGTCGAAAACATCCAGAACTGAATCAGGAACGGCACCGTATACCGGACATCCCGGAACTTCACGTTCAACGCGCTCAGCCATAACCCCACGCCGAGCGAGGTCACCAGCGCCAGCAACAGCAGCAGCGGCAGCCACAGCACGTTCGCCGTCGGATACACGCCGTAGAACACCATCATGCCGAGCAGCACCACAAACGCGATTGCAAAATCGATGAAGCCCGCCATTACCGACGCAATCGGAATCACCAGCCGTGGAAAATATACTTTCCGGATCAGGTTCGCGCTTCCCACCAGACTGTCGGAGGATTGCGCCAACCCCTGCGCGAAAAATGTCCACGGCACCAGCGCCGCAAACGCGAAGACCGGATACGGCAGATTATCCGACGGGATCTTCGCCAGTTTCCCCATGAACAAGCTGAACACCACCATCGTGAAAAACGGCTGCAACACCGCCCACGCCGCTCCGAGCGCCGTCTGTTTGTAGCGGACCTTGATGTCGCGCCAGATCAAAAAGAACAACAGCTCCCGGAAGTCCCAAAGATGGCTTAACTGCAGCGACACCCACCCCTTGCTCGGCTCAATACGCATCACCGGCAAAGGTTTGTCAAGGGCGGCGGCATCAACGCCTGGCGTTGTGGGATGACTGTCGGGCAGGTTCTCAAGATCGATCAACGCCCGGTCGGGCGCCGCCGATGAAGCTTTAACTGGCACTTGTTTCAGTTCCTCCTGATGATCTTGCATATCAATGACCGGCCTTGGCCGTGACGCCTCTCGGAGTCTGGGCGGCTTTCGGCGCGTTGGTGGCGTGGCCGCTCGCCTCAAGCGATTCCCGCCACTGGCCCCCGGGCATGTATTCGGGAACCAGATCGCTCATGTGCGCGATCAGTTCGCTCTCATCGCCCGCCTCGGCCAGTTGCGTCGCTCTCCGCACCCATGCATCGACAAACTCGCGGTCCAATCGCTGGGTGGCGAAGATCCGGATCTTCTCGTGATAGGTCGGCAGAATATTCTCCCCCTCCGAAATCAGCTCCTCAAACAATTTCTCCCCCGGACGCAGACCCGAATATTGGATCTCGATCTCCTTCTCGCTCTGCCCCGAGAGACGGATCATGTTCCGCGCCAAATCGACGATCCGCACCGGCTCGCCCATGTCCAGCACGAAAATCTCAGACCCCTTGCTCATCGTCGAGGCCTGCAGCACCAGTTGCACCGCTTCGCGGATCGTCATGAAGTACCGCCGCATCTCCGGATGCGTTACCGTCACCGGACCACCCTGCGCGATCTGCTTTTCAAATAACGGCACCACGCTCCCGTTGCTGCCGAGGACGTTGCCGAATCGCACGGAAACGAATTTCGTATTTTTCGGCCCGCCTTCTTCCGGCGACGGCATCGCGGATGCGATGATCTCGGCGACCCGCTTGGTCAGACCCATAATATTGGTCGGATTCACCGCTTTGTCCGAGGAAATCATCACGAAATCGGCAACGCCCTTCCGCGAAGCAGCACGCACCAGATTGCTGGTGCCGAGAATATTGTTCTTCACCGCTTCCACCAAGTGCGCTTCCATCATCGGAACGTGCTTGTAGGCGGCGGCGTGAAAAATCGCGTTCACGTGATGCCGGTCAATCGCCGCCGCTACGTTCTCGTAGCTCCGGATATCGCCGATATAGGGCACGATCTCCATATCCGGGAACCGGTTCACCAGTTCCAGGTGGATCCGGAACAAGTCCGATTCGGCCCGCTCGAACACAATCAGCCGCGTGGGTTTGAACGAGGCCACCTGGCGGCACAACTCCGATCCGATCGAGCCCCCGCCGCCGGTCACCATCACCGATCGGCCGCGCAAAAAGCCCGCTATCGAACCCACTTCCAGCCGCACCGGCTGCCGCCCCAGCAGATCTTCAACCGATACCTGGCGGATCTGGCTGGTGAGCACCTTGCCGCTCAACAACTCGCCCATACTCGGGATCGTCTTTACCGGCACTTCCGCCGCCCGGCAATTGGCCACCGCCTCCCGCATCTGTTCACCGGTGACCGACGGCATCGTCATCACGATCTCGGAGACCTCATGGCCCGCCTTCCGTAGCCGGTCGACGATGTTCGGCACCTCGCGGCCCCCTCCAAGCACCGGCGCCCCGTTGTACCGCTGGCCGTGCTTCTGCCCGTCGTCGTCCAGGAACCCCAGCACCCGTGTATTCAACGCCGGATTCGACCGCAATTCCTTTTGCAGCGTCAATCCCGCCGCTCCAGCGCCATAGATGAGAATCGCCTTCCGGTCGCCGTGGGACTTTACGTTCTTCACCACTTCCCACAGGTACGCCCGGATCCCCACTCGCGCCGTCGCCTTCAGCAGCACCGCCAACAGAAAGTCGATCGCATACACAGACCGTGGAAACTCCGGCCCGATCCAAAGATACGAACCCACCACGAACAGCGCCGAACCGATCATCTGCGTGAACGCGATCCGGTGCGCGTCAAAAATCCCTGTATACCGCCACGTGGCGTGGTGACGCCCCATTAGGCCGAAAGCCACCATTTTCGCCGCAACCGCGATCCATACCGCGGACTTGAAATGGGCCACCTCGGCGGCCGGCATCGAAAAGTCGAATCGAATCAAAAACGCCAGTGCCAGCGACAACGCCATCAGCGCGCCCACGAGCCCGAATACGGCGGCCTGCCAGCGCCACCTCATCAACTTTCGCTTCCACTCCGGAGAGATCATTACGCTGGTCCTGCCGTTGCAAACGCCGCCGCCCGCGGCCGGCTATGGGTCCGTGCCAGATCGAGTACCGTCGCCGCCACCGCATCCACCTGCTCGTCCCTCAGCCCGGGGAATAATGGCAGCGATACCGTCCGCTCCCACAACGCCATCGCTCGCGGACACTGATTCTCCGGCAAACCGGCCCAGGGCGCAAAGAACGGGTGCAGAGGCACCGGGATGAAGTGCACGCTCACCCCCACTCCCCGCTTCTTCAACTCATCTATGAATTGATTCCGCGTGATCGACAAACGGTCCAGATTCAACCGCAGCGAATAGAGATGCCAGCTATTCTCGGTCCCTTCTCCCTGCGGCGGCGTCTCGAGCTCCTCAACGCCCCGAAACCACTGGTTGTACAGCGCCGCCCGCGACCGCCGCGCCTCCATCAGTTGATCGGCTTTCTTCAACTGATGAATCCCGATCGCCGACTGCAGATCGCTCAGGTTGTACTTGAAGCCCGGCTCGAGTACTTCGTAGTACCAGCTCCCGCTCTCCGCATACCGGTTCCACGCGTCTTTACTGATCCCGTGCAGGCACAGAACTCTCATTCGCGCCGCCAGTTCGGCATTGTCGGTAGTCACCATGCCGCCCTCGCCGGTGGTGATGTTCTTGGTCGCGTAAAAGCTCCACGCCACCGCATCGCTCGCGTATCCGCCCACCGCCGAGCCGAGCGGCAATCCGCCGTATCGGGTGCCGGTGGCATGCGCCGCGTCTTCCACCACGTACAGGTTATGCGCCCGCGCAATCCGCCAGATCGCATTCATGTCGCACGGGATCCCGCCCAAATGCACCGGCATAATTGCCCGCGTGCGCGGCGTAATCCGCTCCTCGATCGACCGCGGATCGATATTTCCGTTCTCGCCGACATCGGCGAGTACCGGCGTCGCACCCACATGCAGAATCGTGTTGACCGTGGCGCAGAAGGTGAGCGGCGTCGTAATCACTTCGTCGCCCGCGCCCACGTTCAAACCCGCCAACGCCAAATGCAGACCGGCCGTACAGGAATTCACCGCCAATGCGTGCGCCGCGCCGGTGTAGGCCGCGTAGTCCCGCTCGAACCGCGCCGTCCGTTCTCCCGTGGTCAGCCAGCCGCTGCGCAGCGTCGCCACAACTTCCTGAATCTCTTCCTCGCCGATTGAAGGCAAGTGAAACGGCACGTAACTCTTCGCAGCCGTGTCCTTTTCTCCGCTCATTTTCTCCTCCATAAGTTCGGACCTCTCCTCGGTTCCACCATCTGGCCGGCGATCCATATCCATCGTCAATCCCGCGCCGCGCCATGACCCATCACACGACCCCGGATTTCCTCGCTGCGGAATCCATCCGGAACGAAACTGTACCGCGCCGTCAATGCCAGCAGCCGCAAGTCACTACGAAATGTCCGCTCCCGCAAATACTCGAGGTTCAACTCGAGCTTCCTCGGCAGCACTTCGCTGCGATAGCAGAGATCGGGATCGGCCGCCCCGGCGAGAATCTCCTCCTCATCACGGTAGACCAACGTCGCCAGATCGGTAATTCCCGGCCGCGCCGACAACACCGCCTTCCATCGCGGGTCGCCGTGCTCCACATAACGCGGCACTTCCGGCCGGGGCCCGATTAGCGCCATATCGCCTCGTACCACGTTCCAGAGTTGCGGTAGCTCATCCAGCTTCAGTTTGCGCAAAAAAGCCCCGACAGGCGTGATTCTGGAGTCCCCTTTTGCCGTAACCAGTGTACCGGAACTGCGCTGCCGCATCGAACGGAACTTGCGCAAACCAAAGGTCTTCCCGCCACGCCCCATGCGGTCTTGCACAAAAAAAACAGGAAATCCCGTGTCGAGAATAATCGCAATCGCGATTACCGCGAACACAGGGATCAGGACAACCAACCCCAACCCGGCCATCATCCGCTCGGCCAGGTTACGTACCAGGCTCTCTCGCACGACGAACTTGCGCAAGGGCCGTTCCTCCCGTATAGCAGGCGACATTGAGTGCTCCATCCATCCACGAAGGCGACCGGCTCGTGGTAAGCCATTGAGCCGTTTCCGCTAAGCAGCAGATGGCGACTCCGGTCAGGTAGCGGCGCCGGCGATGCGGGTTCTCCCAACCCGCCCCAGAAAGAATTCCGAACGCGCTGAAGAGGATCACGTGGAACATCTTCTGCATCGCGAACAAAATCCACTCGGCGGCCGCGCTTCCGAACAACCGGCGCCAGATGGCAGTGGCGCCGGAATAGAGCAAGTTCCCGGCGGCGTCGGTGGAGGCCAACAGGCACAACGCCGACAGCGCTACGAAAAGCTGGTATCGCTGCCTCGTATCCGGGCTCAGCTATTCTCCGATGTGTAATTGTACCGATAATACCCGTAACGGTTCTTGTCCTTCGGGTTCCAACCATTCAGCACCGTGCCGAGGATGTTGATTCCATCGTCGGATAGACGCTGTTTGGCGAGCATGGCCGCGTCGCGGGTGGTCTTGCCGGCACGCAGCACCAGGATCGCCCCTTCCGCCAGGCGTCCGAGCACGCGGGCGTCGGAGAGATACAGCATCGGCGGGGTATCGATAATCACCGTATCGAACTCGCCCCGCAAACGATCGAGCAACTCCGCCATCCGGTTCGAATAAAGCAGGTTCGCGATGCTTACCGTCCCCGGACCGCTCGGCAGCAGGTACAGGTTCTCAATATCGGTCGGCTTCACCAACGCCTCGATCGGGCTGTCCTTGAGCGAGATGCGCTCGCGCAACAGGTTGCTCAACCCCCACGCATTCGGGAGGTTGAAGATCTTGTGCAAATGCGGCTTCCGCAGATCGGCGTCAAGCAGCAGCACACGCTGGTTGATTTCCGCCAGCGCGATTCCGAGATTGCTCACCGTCGTGCTCTTGCCCTCGCCGCGGTCCGCGCTCGTCACCAGTATCACCCGTGGCCGGTCTTTCGGCCCGCGCGAAGCCAGAATCGAGGCAAGCGTGCTGCGGTAGGATTCGGCAACTACCGACGGCCGGTCCTGCCACGTAATCAGTTCCACCGATCCTTGTCCCGCCGCCCAGGATCCGTTCGCGCCTTCCTGCATCGGCATCAACCCGTTGTCGCTCTCGATCTTGGGAAGCTTGGCGGGAGCCACCGCCGCCGACGACGGGATCACGCCCAACTCGGGCACTTTCAAATAGTAGGCAGCCTCGCCCGGCGACTTCAGGCTCCGGTTCACATGGTCGCTCGTGAAAACGAACATGCTCCCCAGGAGCAACCCCACCGCCAGCCCCAGCAGCATGTTCCGCGAGTGCTGCGGCTTATATGGCGCGTAAGGTACATCGGCCGGATCGAGCACGCGGATATTGCTGGTAGGCAACGCCTGCCCGATGCTCAGTTCCTTCATCTTCTGCAGCAATTCGTCATACAGCCGGCGGTTGGTTTCCACTTCCCGCTTCAACAAACCGTAGTAGATCGACTTGGTCGAGTTGTCCGACACCGCCTGCATCTGCTTCCGGTAGGATTCCTCGAGCATCCGTTCGCGCCGTTGCGCCGCGTCATAGTCGTTCTTGATGCGGGCGATGATATTGGCACGCTCCCGCCGCAGCGTCGTCTCCATTTCCCCGATCTGGGCATTCAGCCGGATCACCGTCGGGTGGGCGGGCGTCAGTGCCGCGCTCTTCTCCGCCAGATCGCGCTTCAATTCCGCGATCTTCGTCTGGTACTGGCTGAGCCGGCCGTCGTCGATCACCTGCGGCACTGTATCAGCCGCCGCCGCGCTGGCCACTTCATACACCGACTGCCTGGACACCCGCTCGGCTTCCGCACGGCCATACTCGGCCTGCAGGGCGCGCAGCTTGTCTTCGGCGACATTGTCCTTGCCGTTCTCATCGGTAATCACCAGGCCCGCATTCCGCGAATATGCCTGCAACTGCCCTTCCGACTGTTCGAGCTTGCTGCGCATCTCAACCAATTGCCGGTTCAGCCACGTGGAGGTCCGCTGCGCAACGCCCCAGCGCGCTTCCATTGAAGACTGGATGTATTCCTCCGCCATCCCGTTGGCGAAGTCAGCCGCGTATTGCGGATCGGAAGACTCGCACGAAATCTCGAGAATGCGCGCCGCCCCAAACGTCTTGATTTCCGTCCTCGCCGGAGGCAGAGCTCCGCTCCACACCTTCGGCGCAGTACCCGGCTTCCGTTCGTCCTTGCCCGGGGGCGGCAGCAGCGGAGAAGAGGCGAGCGCGGTTCCAGGAGCCATCGACGCCGGCAGCCCCGGCAGCCCGGCAATACCGGCCACTGGGGGGATCGGAGGCAGCAGTCCGGACGCATCCGGCATCGCGGCGCCCGTCTTCAGCCGCTCCTGCACACGGCGATGCAAACTCACGCTCTGCAGCACTTTCACCTGCGTCGAAAGATACGCCTCCGGGGAAACGCGCCCGTCGGCAGCGGCGATTTCCCGCATCGTGCCCAGCAACTGCGCACCGCTCTCATGCAGTTCAAGCGTTGTATGCGCCAAAAATAAAGGCGTCTGCCGGAGGCTGATCAGCCCCGACACGCCAACTCCAGCCAGTGCAAACAAGAGCAGCATCCATTTGCGCGCGCGCAACAGTTGGAAAAACTCATACAGCCCGCTGGGATTGTCCACCGTTGCCGCCGGTGTCTCATAGGGCTCGAGATAAACCAGCCGTTGCTGCGCCGGCACGCCAGAAGCGGACGGGGGCACCATCAGTTGCCGCGAATTAGGATCCGATGCGTGATACATGCGACTAACAATTCCTTTCCCGGTACGCTGCCCGGCTAGAGACGACCCAGCGAGAAGATGCCTGTCATGATGGCGGAGTTGGCCATCGTTCCCAGATACGTGCTCATCGTGCTCGACGGCACTTCGAGAATGTCGCCCGGCGCAAGCTCAATATCCGGCACCTTGCCTTGCAGGATGCGCCGCAGATCCAGCTCCACGATCGCCGTGCGCGTCCCATCCTCGCGGACATGCATGAGTATCGCCTTCTTTTTCGCCGTGCCGTTCAACCCGCCTGCCATGGCGATCGCCCGGACCAGCGATACCGAATCCTGCGTAACCAGTTCAATCGCACCCGGCTTCACAACCGCTCCTGTTATGTAAACCGCGCGCGCCTTCTTTTCTTCCGAAACTGAAACGAGATCGTTCGCCACAACCCTCAGATTGGCCTCCCGGGTGCCCCCCATCATCACCTCTTTTAACGCGATGTCGGCCACGCAGAAATCCCCGCTTTCGTCCCTGTGCGCCGTCGGATAGTCGATCGGTCCCGCCGTCACACGCCGCGTCAGCGTCACCATTTCACCCGCATCCTTGGAAGCGCCGCCGGCCTGCACCAGCACGTCGAACAACGTGTTCGCCGCCGCCAGTTGCTGCACCCCAGCCTTGCCCACCGCCCCGGTTACCGTCACCGGCTGGCTGCGAAACTCCGACACAAACGCCGTCACCTGCGGTTGATGGAAATACTTTCGCATGCGCCGCGTCAGCTCCGCTTCGAATTCGCGGATCGTGAGGCCGCCGGCTTGCACCCGCCCGAGCATCGGCA
>JBGSME010000719.1:0-3503 GCA_041740335.1 Bryobacteraceae bacterium
CGGCAAATCGACGCTGCTGGTGAAACTCGCCGCGGATCTCGCTCACGCCAAAACCGGCCCGCTCCCGCTCTTCTACCGTGCCCGCGACTATCACAAAGACCGCACCGCACACCCCGACGCCGACCTCTACGAGTGCTTCGAGCGCCGCCTCGGCGCCGAAGGGCTGCATCTCCCCGCCGGCTTCTTCCGGCGCGCTACCCGGGAACCCGGCCTCGTCCTGATGATCGACGGACTCGACGAAGTGATTGACGATCACCAGCGCGACGAGCTCATGAAGGCGGTCCACGGCATCGCCGCGCATCTCCCCAGTGGCTCGCGCACAGTCATCACGTCGCGGCCCCACGAATACGGTAAGACGCCGTTCCACACGGAAGACTATCGGCGCCAAGCTCTCTGCGACTTCAACGAAGCCGAGATCAAGGCGTTCATCGCCGGCTGGCGCAAAATCCGCGAGTCCTCTCCTGTCGCCGCCGCCACCGCCAACAAGGAACTCTGGGACGCCATCCAGGCCAATCCCCAGCTTCGGGAGATGGCCGCCAATCCACTGCTGCTCACCATGATCACCTGCGTCCATCTGTGGAAGGGCCAGCTTCCCGATAGCCGCGTGCATCTTTACCGCGTCTGCTCGGAGTCTCTCGTGGACAACTGGAGCAACGTGGCCGGGCTCGGCCTGCCGCAGATCTCGCAGAGCCAGAAACTCGAATTTCTCGCTGAGCTTGCCTACTGGCTCCAGGACTCGGCCAAGCCTCGCCGGCGCAATGAAGAACTCGAGATCTCCCGGGACGATCTCCACGCCCGCCTCGAAGAATTTCTCGACCGCAAGAAGAAGGACACCGCCCTCGCCCACACCCTCGTCGAGCGGTTCCACGCGCGGGAGGCCATTCTCCTCCATCACGGCGCCGGGCGCTTTCGCTTCATCCATCGCAGCTTTCAGGAGTACTTCGCCGCGCAGTGGCTGAAGCAGAAGAAAGGTCCGGCGGAGATGCGCAAGCGCCTGGACGAGGACGGCTGGCAAGAGACGGTCCGCTTGGCTGTGTGCTTGCTGGACCCGCGTGAGCGGGACCCGTTCCTGCTGGGGCTGTTGAAGGAATCTCGCGCGGAAGACGCCCTCGGTTGCCTCCCCGGCGGCGAAGAAGACGAGGTCGACCCATGGCTCGCGACGCTGGTCCGTTTTCTCGCCAAACGCACCTGGCGTGGGCGCGAGCATGCGGCTCTCCCTGCCGCTGAGTGCCTCTCCGCCGATGGCCGCGAGGCCACCATAGAGGTCCTCAAAGCCATCTTCGCCCAGCCCAATGACGGAGCCGTCCTCGCCGCCGCCGTCGAGCTGGCGGAGGAACTCGCCCGTGCCGGAGAGTCCGCGGCCCAAACGTGGCTCGACGAATTCTTTGCGCGTGGCAAGGAGATTCGCCGCGAGATGGTGCTCGTCGCCGAAGGAGAGTTTCTCTATCAGGGCGAGACCCTCCCCTGCCACGCGTTCCACATCGACGTCTACCCGGTGACCAACGCCGATTACAAACTGATGGTCCCCGGCCACCGCTGGCTGACGGATAAGAAGTTCGGCCCGGATGCCCACCCCGTCGTGGGAGTGAACTGGTACGAAGCAGCGCTCTACGCTCGCTGGACCGGCTGCGTGCTGCCCACCGAACAGCAATGGGAGAAAGCCGCGTCGTGGGATGCGGAGTCCGCCACGGCCCGCGAATATCCGTGGGGCGCTTGGGACAAGAATGCGCCCACAGAACGCTGCAATATCGACGACAGCAAGATCGGCCACACCACGCCGGTGACGCGATACCCGCGCGGAGGCAGCCCGTACGGTTGCTTCGACATGGCGGGGAACGTCTGGGAGTGGACTTCAGGCGAGTACAGGCAGGTTTCGGGAACGCGCGTGTTGCGCGGGGGCTCGTGGTTCGGCGATTCCTTCGCGGCCCGCTGCGCGTTCCGCTTCAGCGACTACCCGGAGTACCGTGACGGCAGTGTCGGGTTTCGTTGCGCCAGGACATAACCCTATACCCTTTTCACTTTTACCCTTTACAAAGAACGCGGAGGGACTACCGCGAAGCGCTCGGGTCCAGGGCGTGAGCCCTGGCGAAAATTTTGAGGAAAAAACGCCCGGCGGCCAACCGGAACTCCGGCCCGCCGCCGGGCGCACTTCTTCGTTCAGTCCGAAGCCGGACTGACACCGGACCAACGGCCTGGACATCCCCGGCAAAACACAGCCGCCGTCCGTGAACAGCGGTCTTCCGGCGGAGGGGACGTACTGGCGCAACGAAACCCGATACTGTTGTTACGGTTCTCCGGGTTGTTGTTGTTGCGGTACGCGCAGCGGGCCGCGTAGGAATTGTTGTTCCACGAGCCCCCGCGCAACACGAGACCGGCCACTGGCCCGAAATACGGTATCGGCGATCCACGCTTCCTCTGCAACCCTTACCCGGACACCCAAGGATTCAGGGCCGGCACCCGCGCCTTCTCGAAGTGCCTATTGTCCCGCTGACGTAGAGTTCGTCGATTGGCTGTTTCGCGATGAAAGACAGCACCTTTGGCTCGGGCCTTGGCCGCCGCAGTTCCGAGAGTACGTTGGTATCCACCAGCCAAGCCATTACAACGCCGCATCGCGAACGGTTGGACCTCGCGTGTTGGCTCGAGGTCGATCTCTTTGTAGGGCGAAGCCGGCATCGCAGCGATCAGGTCAGCCGCTGTGCGGGTTGCGGGCGCCGAATCGCGCAGTGTCTGGAGGATCACGTCTTCGGGATTCCGATAGGCGCCGCTGCGAAGACGTAGCTCAATCAGCGCCTCCAACTCAGGGCTGGTAATTTCAATCGTCATCGACGACGCCTCCTGCTTCTCACGATACCGGATCGTCCCACTTCTCCGCTCACCGCGATCGCTTCAACTGGCCCAGCCGTTGGCGCAGCCCCGGACCCCCCGGCCTTCTCCGCCAACGCCATCGACTCGAGCAGTCCCGCCTCTATCTGCGCGTCAAGCGCAGCCTGATTCTCGTATTAATCCGTCCGCGCTCCATGAATCTGCGCCAGAGACAGATGAGGGTGCTGGAAGTGGATCTCTTCCGGACTCCATCCATCCATGCACGGACTTGTCCAACACGACTGCGGTGATCTTGACTCTTGTCCCCGCAATCTTAAGCCACGCCTCGGGCGTCGATCTCGATTCGCTTGGCGAATGGGGCGGTCATGATTCCAAGCATATCGGAAGCTGCTGCGGTGTATCCGGGATTATCATATGGCCGTAACGCCTGATGTTGCGCGCGCAAAACGAGACCGGCCGTTGGCCGGAAATACGGCATCGGCGAGAAGCCGGCGCTGTAATCCAATCGTATGTCCGTGGCTGGCGTGGGCGATCCACGCCTCCATCGACTTCCGGACATCCTCCATCCGCCCTGCGCCCGCGGCATGCTCTTCCGCCATCCGCGCCATCCGCCGCCGCGCTCGCTTCACAGCCCCCGGCAGCAGCCGCCGATGGCCAGGGAAAACCCGAAACCCTAGAAC
>JBGSME010000720.1:0-2251 GCA_041740335.1 Bryobacteraceae bacterium
AGCGACACCGCGTCCAGCGCGTGCTTGCGCCGCACCCGATCCCGCTGTGCCACCACCGCCGCCCCGCCGGCCCCGTTCCAATAGGGCAGCCGCGCCAGACGCCCGCCTGCCTCCAGTTCGCCGCGAGGATCATTCAGTTGTTTCAGTAGACGTGTCGCGCGAATGCGTGTTTCGCGTAGCAATGCAGGGTAATCGGGACGATTCCGCATCAGGATTCTCCTTGTGCTTGTACAGCGCCGCCGGACCCGATCTTGGCGGCCTTCCACATGGAAAATTGAACCCATGCGATCGAAGGAATGGGGAACGGTGAGGGTGAGATCCTCTTTCTCGGGCGAGGCGCCCCTCACAGCGCCTCTCTCCACTGTAGCAGAGCGCTCAAGGCCCGCTATGAATGGATGTTATTATCATGGGCGATCCCATGCTGAGACGAAGAGACCTGCTCGCCGCCGCGCCCGCATTGATGCAAACCGCGTCCAAACCCAAGAACATCGTCCTCCTCATTGCAGACGATCTCGGCCTCCACACCGGCGCTTACGGCGACTCCACCGCCAAAACCCCTAACCTAGACAAGATGGCCGCCGACGGCGTCCGCTTCACCAACGCCTTCTGCACCACCGCCTCCTGCAGCGCCAGCCGCAGCGTGATTCTCAGCGGACTCCAAAACCACACCACCTCCCACTTCGGCCACGCGCACGCCCCGCACAATCTCTCCTATCTGCCATCCATCAAATCCACACCCGCGCTGCTTCGCGACCACGGCTACAAGACCGGCGTCATCGCCAAACTCCACGTAAATCCCCTCGGCGAATTCCCATGGGACATGAACGCAACACGGGAAACCGGCCGTGACGTACAAGCCGTCGCCCGCCGCGCGCGTGAGTTCGTCCAGGCTTCCCAAGGCAAGCCGTTTTATCTCCACGTCGGCTTCACCGATCCCCACCGCGCCGGCGACGGCTTCGCCAATCGCGATTACCCCGGCGTCACTCGCAACCGCTTCGACCCCGCCAAGGTCAAAGTGCCTCCATTTCTTCCCAACAACCAACCAACTCGCGAAGAGGTCGCCGAATACTATGAGGCCGCCAATCGCCTCGACCAGGGCGTCGGCATGATCTTCGACGTTCTCCGCGACGCCGGCCAGCTCGACAATACCCTGGTCGTATTCATCAGCGATAATGGGATGCCGTTCGCCAACGCCAAGACGAACTGCTACGACGCCGGGCTCCATTTGCCGCTCATCGTCCGCGCACCCGGCGCCCGACGCGGCCTCGCCAATAACGCCATGGTCAGTTGGGTGGATCTGCTGCCCACGTTCCTCGAGTGGTCCGGCGCCAAGGGTCCCGGTTATCCACTGCAAGGCCGCAGCATCCTACCGATTCTCGAACAGGAGAATCCGCCCGGCCGCGACGAAATTTTCTTCTCCCACACCTTTCACGAAATCACGATGTACTACCCGGTGCGCGGCATGCGCAACCGCCGATTCAAGTACATCCGGAATCTCTATCCGGAACTCTCCTATCCGCACGCCAGCGACCTTTGGGCTTCAAAAACATGGCAAAGCCTCCTCAGCGAAGGCGAGCAAGCAAAGGTGGGAGGCCGCACCGTCGGCGCGTATCTCCATCGCAACAAGGAAGAGCTCTACGACATCACCCGGGACCCCGGCGAGATCAACAACCTTGCCGGATCCGCCGCGCATCGCGAAACCCTTACGGCCATGCGCAAACGCGTCCAGGAATGGCGAAGTGAGACCAAGGACCCGTGGGTGATCCAAAGCCTGTACGATGGCGAAGAGATCCCGGGCACGCCGCCGCCAAACGTTCCGCGCCGGCCTGCCCCCCGGAAGGGCGCCCGCCAAGGAGGGGCCTGAAACATGAAGCGTCTGTTTTGTCCGATCGTCATCCTCGCCGCCTGCCTGTCGGCGCAAACGGCAAAGAAGGCTCCCGCGCTCGATCCGCCGCTTACGATTCCCGACGGCGTCCAGGTAAAACGCGACCTTGTCTACGCCCGATACGGCGCTCGCGAGATGCACCTCGATCTCTATCTTCCGCCCGCTTCGGCGAAAGCGCCCTATCCCGCCGTCGTCTACATTCACGGCGGCGGTTGGCGAAATGGGAACAAGAACGCCTTCGCGCGTCAGGCCGCTCACATGGCATCGAAGGGTTTCGCCGGCGCTACGATCGAGTACCGCCTGAGCGGCGAAGCCACGTGGCCCGCCGCCATTCATGACTCGAAGGCCGCCGTCCGCTGGCTCCGT
>JBGSME010000721.1:0-6246 GCA_041740335.1 Bryobacteraceae bacterium
GACTAGCCCCACCACGTCTCACCCGTTGCCAAGTGCGCGCGGACCACATCCGGGTTCAGATCCACACCCAACCCCGGCTTCTCCGGCAGCGTGATGAAGCCGTCTTTGATATACGGCCCGTCCAGTTGCAGCACTTGGTCCATCCAATCGCCTTTGCCCGTTACGGTCTCGCATGCGATGTAGTCGCGGATGGTCGCGGCCCAGTTGACCGTGGCCCATGTGCATAACTGGGACCCAGTATTGTGAGTCGCCATCGGCAGGTTGTAGACTTCGGCGAAATCGGCGATCCGCTTTGTCTCGAGAAATCCGCCGCTGTTCCGCAGGTCCGGATGCAGGATGTCGCAGCCCTGGTTCACGATGAAATCCCGGAAGCCGTGACGCCGCGTGAGATTCTCGCCCGTGCACACCGGAACCCCGGTGTAGGCGCACAGACGGCTCCACGCCGGTGAATAGTCAACCTGCATCGGATCCTCGAACCACAGCGGCTTGATCGACGTGATCGCATCGGCGATCTGCATGGAAGTCCTCACATCGTACTCCCAGTGGCAGTGGACCATGATGTCGTGGTCCCATCCGAGCGCCTCGCGGCAATTCTCGAATCCCTGCTTGATCTGGATCAGTTCCTTGGTGCTCAACTGGCGGTTGGCCAGATCGCGGCCCGGATCGCCCTGCGGCTTGGTGTGCTGAAATCCGAATTTGTGCGCCGAGAATCCGGACTTATCCGCCTTCACCTTCTGCGCCCATTCGCGGCAGCTTGCTTTGTCGAGCAAGTTGCGCGGCGCGGCATGATCGTAGACGCGCACTTTTTCGCGGAACCGCCCGCCGAGCAGAGAGGTCGTCGGAACGCCGAGCGTCTTTCCGGCCAGATCCCACAGCGCCATCTCGATTCCGCTAATGGCGCGCATCAGGGAGTGCGCCGAACCATCGGTGCGCCGGCCCCAGTTTGTGTACATCACATCGATATCGAGCGGATCTTTGCCGACGATATCCTCCTTGATCCCCAACATCTGCTCCTTCACGCCGATGCCCGGGCTGCCGTAGCCCTCGCCGATTCCGTAGAGCCCGTCGTCGGTGATGATCTTCACGTAGGTGTAGTTGCGGTCCGGTCCCTGCATCACCATCACTTGCATATCCCGGATCTTTGTCTTCTTTCGAAGAGGCGCCGCCATTGCGTAATACTGCGTCAGCCACGGGGCTGCGGCCAGCCCGGCCGCTGCGCCGCTGAGGAATCGTCTGCGAGTGAAGTTGCTCATAGGTGTTCCGATCATTGTATCCCCACTTGGATATGATGTCTGCCATGCCTCGATGCCTCCTCCTTTTCGCAGTGCTCTATCCCGCCGCCGCGCAGTATCTCCCGTCGAAGCTGCCGGCTTCCGATCGTGATCTGTTCACCCGGTTGGCTCGGGCTGAGCTTGAAGCGTTGTGGGCTGCCGTGGTGGACGAAGGCTACCCGCTGTGTTTCATCCATGAACTCGACCCGATTCATCCGGACCGGAAAATGGTCGGCCGCGCGCGCACCATCCGCTATCTCCCCAACCGGAAGGACGTTCGCGAGAAGCTGTACGGCGCCGGGCCGCAGCTGAACTACAAAGGCTCAGAGGAAGCCGAGCCCGGTGACATCCTCGTTTTCGATGCCGGCGGCGAGACACGGAACGCCGTGACCGGCGTGATGACAACCACGCGTTTCGCCGCTCGCGGCGGCGTAGGCATGATCGCCGACGGTGCATTCCGCGACGTGCCAGGCATGGCGGAGATGGAGATCCAGGTCTACATGCGGCGGGGTCAGGCGGCTGCGGTGAGTCCCGGTATGATGAGTGTCGACTATCAGACGCCTGTGCGGATCGGCGGAGTAACCGTTATCCCCGGCGACCTGCTGGTGGGCGAACGCCACGGCATTCTTGTCATTCCGGCGGCGATCGCCGAAAGGGTGATCGAGAAGGCGCTTTCCAAGGGAGAAACCGAAGCGTTCCAGAATGAGTTGCTCAAGAGCGGCGAGCCCATCTATGGCGTTTACCCGCGTTTGAACGAGGCGAACCAGAAGCGATTCGACGTGTGGCGGCGGAACCGGAACTAGCGCCAATACTGTTCACTTAGCCCCCTGTCTCGGTCGTACCGGAGGAAATATGGGGACATTCCTCTGCGGCCACGACTGCCCGGGAAGCGACGAAACAGACCGCGCCACGTAGGGGTGTCCCCATATTTCCTGGACCATCGCAGCCTTATCCCGCCGGCCTGCCCAGCTCTAAGCGAAACGGATTGGAACTAGCGCCGCTTCAGCGAGCGCCGGCCTTGATCAACTGCTCGGCCTGGCGGATCGCCTCTTCGGTCATCTTCTCACCCGACAACATCCGGCCGATCTCACGGGCACGCGCCGAGGGCGTTGGCAATTCTTCGATCGACGCCACGGTTCGTCCCGACACCTCGCCTTTTGCCACCACGTAATGATGGTCAGCAAAGCCGGCGATCTGCGGCGCGTGCGTTACGCACAATACTTGGTTGCCGGACGCCAGACGCTTCAATCGTCGGCCGACGCTTTCCGCCGTGCGCCCGCCGACGCCGGCGTCTACTTCATCGAAAACCAGGGTCCGCGCTGTCGCGGCGCGAGATTCTCCGCGCCCGGCAGCGCACGTCTTCAGCGCGAGCGCGAGCCGCGACAACTCGCCTCCCGAAGCGACTTTCTCAAGCGGACGCGGCTCTTCGCCCTTGTTCGCCGACATCAGAAATCGTGTCTTGTCCCAGCCGCTCGCGGACCACTCGCCTTCGGTCAGTTCCACGCGGAACTGCGTTCCACCCATTGCGAGCGAGGCCAATTCCTCATGCGCGGCGGTTTCGAGTTGCTGGCCGGCTTTGCGCCTGGACGACGACACTTTCCGTGCCGCCTTCTCGTAGGCGGCTCCAGCTTCTTCCACTTCACGCGCGAGTTTCGCCCGCCGCTCTCCAGCCGTTTCCACCGCTTCCAGCTTCGCGCTTACATCTTCGAAGAACGCCTGAATCTCATCGACGCTGTCGCCGTACTTCCGCTTCAGCTTGTCGATCATCGCCAGACGTTCTTCGATCGAATCCAACCGCGCGGGGTCGGCTTCGAGTCCGCCGAGGTAGTGCTGCAATGCGCGCGCGGCTTCGTCGATGGCGATTTCGGCCGGCTTCACAAAAGACTCGAGCGTATCGGCGAGCTTGGAGTCAATACGGCACAATTCCTCCAAACGTTTGCGCGCGTGGCGGATTCCGGCCAATGCGGCGCCCTCGGCTTCGTAGAGCACTTCGTAGGCGGCGCGGGCATGCTCATCCAACTTGGCGACGTTCATCTGGATGCGCCGTTCCGCTTCGAGCTCGGTATCCTCCCCCGGCTTCAATTGCGCCTCATCGATTTCGTGCTTCTGGAATGACCACAAGTCGGCCAGCCGCAGCTTCTCCTGTTCGTTCCGGTCGAGCTCCTCGATCTCGCCACGAAGTGACTGCCAGCGATGATACAGCGCCGAAAGGGCAACGGAATCGATGCCGCCGAACGCGTCGAGCATGTCCAGTTGGGCGGCTGCGTGGAACAACTCCTGTTGGTCATGCTGGCCATGGATATCGCCCCAATGCGGGGCGAGCTCGCGAAGCAGAGCCACCGTTACCGGGCGGCTGCCGGCGAAGGCGCGCGACTTTCCCGACGGCAGGATCTCCCGTTCGATCAGCAGTTCGCCGTCCTCGATCTCGATCCCGCTCTCGCCGGCCAGCTTGCGGAAAGCCGGCGTATCCGGCGCTTCGAAGATGCCTGTGATCCGCGCGCGGTCCGCCCCGGTTCGGACAACGTCGGCCGAAGCGCGGCCTCCGTAGAGCAAGCCCAGCGCGTCCACGATGATCGATTTGCCGCTGCCGGTTTCTCCGGTAAGCAGATTCAGCCCCGCGTGGAAGCGCACGCGGACGTGTTCGACGACGGCATAATTTTCCACCACCAGCTCAACGAGCATTCGAACCGATTATAGAACGTCGCTGGGAACAATCCCGGCGCTCATCTCGTCTAGTGCTTGCATGAACAACGATATCCGTCTGGCATTGCGGAAGCTCGCCGGCGAACCGGCGCTCACGCTAACCGTTCTGGCAGCGCTCGGATTCGGGCTGGGGATCAGCACGGCGGTGTTCACCCTGGTCCATGCCGTCCTGATACGCGGGCTCCCCTTTCCCGACGCGGATCGCATCGTCTATGTCGCATCCGAGAGACCCGAAACGGCCCAGCGCGGCATGGGCATTTCGATGCCCGAGTTCCGGGATTATAGCGAGCAAAGCCGTGTCTTCAAACACCTTGCCGCGTATTCAGGCGCGGAGTTCAATGTCAGTGATCCCCAGCAGCCTCCGGAGCGATACCAGGGCGTTCGAGTCACGTCGAACGCGCTTTCGATCACCAGCGTCCGGCCTGCTCTCGGGCGCGGCATCGCGCCGGGCGACGAAAAGCCCGGCGCGCCTCCGGTAGTGGTGCTTGGGCATCGCGTCTGGCAGAATCGCTACGGCGCGGACAGCTCGATTATCGGCCGCTCGATTCGCCTGAACGGCGAGCAAGTCTCCGTGATCGGCGTGATGCCGACTGGCTTCCGTTTTCCCGTGGCGCACGACCTGTGGATGCCGCTGCAATCCACCGCAAGCTTGGAGAATCGTACGAATCGCGAACTGGGTGTGTTCGGCCTCCTGCGCGAAGGCAAGCGCATCGCCGATGCCCGCGCCGAAGCGGCGGTGATCAGCGAGCGGCTCAGAGCGGCGTGGCCCAAGGAGCAGGAAGGCCTGTTTTTCCTCATCCGGACCTTTAACGAACAGTTCAATGGAGGCAGCATCCAGGCGGTTTTTCTCCTGATGTTCGGCGCCGTAGGTTTCGTTGTGCTGATCGTTTGCGCCAACGTCGCCAACCTCCTGCTGGCGCGCTCGCTCAGCCGAAATCGCGAGATGGCTCTGCGCATGGCGCTGGGGGCCTCCCGCCGCCGCGTCATCCGTCAACTGCTGATCGAAAGTCTCCTCCTCGGTTTTGCAGGAGGCGTCGCCGGACTCACCGTGGCATGGGCCGGCGTTCGCGCCTTCTCCGCCGCAGTGGCCAATGTCGGGAAGCCTTACTGGATTGAGTTCCGGTTCGAACCGGTTGTGTTTCTGTTTCTCGGAACCTTGTGCATCGGCTGCGCGATACTGTTCGGCTTGGCCCCGGCGCTGCGACTTTCACGCGTCGATCTAAACGAGGCTCTGAAGGAAGGAGAGCGAGGCAGCGGCGGATCCCTCCGCACGCGGTGGTTCACTGGAGCCATGGTTACCGGACAGGTCGCGCTGGCGCTCGTCCTGCTGGTGGGCGCCGGGCTGATGACAGCGAGCTTCCTCAAATCCTCGAGCATAGGCACGGGTCTCGATACGGAACGCTGGCTTTCCGGGCGGCTGAATCTTTCGGAATCGGCCTACGGCCCGCCCGCCACACGCGTCCGTTTCATTGAAGCGGCGCTGGAACGGGTTAGGGCGATTCCGGGTGTGGAATCCGCTACGGTCGCCTCGCGCCTCCCTCTGATGGGAGCTTCGGGCTGGCGCTTTGAGATCGAGGGTCAAACGCCGGTTGAAGACGAGAAGTGGCCGGCCGTCGATGGTATCACCGTCTCTGACGGGTACTTTGAAACGCTTGGCAAAACGATGCTGCGCGGCCGCGCGAATCAGACGCTCGACGGGGAACCGGGCCGGCAGACGATCATTGTGAACCAGGCGTTCGCACTTCGCTACTTTCCCAACCAGGATCCGATCGGGCGGCGCATACGCCTGCAACTGGACGACCGCCCCTGGCTCACGATCGCCGGGGTAGCACCGAGCGTGCACACCGATCCCCGGCGGCGGCCCGATCCCGAACCGGCCGTTTACCTGCCATACCGGCAATCACCCGGGCGATTCTGGATAGTCTTTCTGCGAGCCGCGCCTACCGCCCTGCCGGCGATTTCCGCTGCACTCCGCAAGGAGATTCAGGCGCTGGATCCGGACCTGCCCGTGGCCGACGTGAAACCGTTCACGGAAACCTTGCACGACAGCAACTGGCCTTACCGGGTCTTCAGCACGACCTTCACCATTTTCGCGATCTTCGCGCTGCTGCTGGCGGCAGTGGGGCTCTACGCAGTGATCTCGTATACGGTGAATCAGCGGATCCGCGAAATTGGAATCCGCATGGCGCTTGGCGCCGGTGCCGGCACAATTCTCGCGTGGGCTTTGCGGCGCGGGGCGATGCCGCTGGTGGTGGGGCTTGTGCTTGGCGCC
>JBGSME010000722.1:0-3525 GCA_041740335.1 Bryobacteraceae bacterium
CGCATCTTCATCTGCTAACCCTCGTACAGACGGTTGATGAGGTTACGAAGCGTATAGTCGCCGGCGCTGTTGACGGCGGCCTCTTCCTGCTCCTGGACCAGTTGCATGACGAACACGAGAATGGCGCTTTGAACGAGCGCGACCATGGTGGTGTCGAAGCCGACGCCCAACGTGCGCGCCACTTGTTTGATGTCGAGGTCGCCGGTGGACTGGCCCGCGTCCGATAGCGATGCGCCCAGCGAGTACACGGTGCCGATGAAGCCGAGCGTGGGGACCATCCACGCGAGGAACCGCACCATGCCGTACCGGAGTTCCACGCGATTGGCGATCATCTCCAGGTGGCTGTTCATGATGCTGGCTGTCTGGTCCGTGGAGCCGCTCGACTGAAATTGGAGAACACTGAGATTGATGAGGGAAGCCAGATAGCCGCGTTCGCCGTCGAACTCGCTGGCAACGGCGCGGCGGATCGGGGCCAGGTCGCGGGAGCGGAGCACGGTTTCCTCATCTTCGGGAAGGAACCGGCGTTTGAGGAGAGAGGCTTCGTGGACGCCGGCTCGCCAACGCACGAAGAGTTCGCCGAGGCCGATGAAGAACAGGATGTGCATCATGTTCTGGATGGTGAGCGGATAGGGGAACTTCGTCGACGGGTAGTCCAGGAGGAGCACGGCGGCGCGACCGGGAAGGATCAGTGTGCCGAGGGCGATAAAGGCGACAGCGGCCAGAGTGGCGAGGATCATGACGTGCTGGCGGTTCGGCGCCTGGAAGAATCCGGAAGACACGCCAGCGGGTGGTTGAGGAGGGGAGGGGGGCGCTTGGGGATGCATGATCTTAGTTGCCGCAGGTAGCGCAGGTGGACCCGGCCGGTTTTATCGCGCCGCAGGAACAGCGGACCAGGCGTGTGCTTTCGGAGTATTCTCGCGGACCCTTCTTCTGAATCGGCGGCGGCTGTGTGGGAGCGGGCGGCGGCACGGCGTTCTGTTGCGGCGGCACAGCCGATTCGCCGTCCTTTCGGCGAATGGCGGCGAGGAGTGCGGTTACCGGCAGAGAAACGCCCCCGAACTTGATTTGATCGGTGGCCAGCAGCCGTTCCTGGCTGATGCGCTGCTCTTTGCCGTCGCGCAGAAGGAATGTTCCGTTGCTGGAATTGCAATCGGTGAGGAAGAGCTGCCCGGCCTCGTCGAGGAGGGCTTGCGCGTGGATACGGCTCACTGACGCGTCCGCGATGGGGATGTCGGCAGTGGTGTCACGCCCAATTGTGTAACTCTTTGGCATGGTGGGTCCGCTCCTCCGGTTCGCGGCGCCTCCCTCAAGGCCACATCCTGGACCGGTTGATTCACCTAGCCCGGACGGTCCGAAAACATCCATTAAATCACGGCGGGGGCAATGGTTCAAGCGGAAAGTCGCAAAACGGGGTGTTGGGAGGTCCCGGACCAAAGGTCCTGGAATCTGTGTGATGATTGCGAACCGCGGGTCTCTCCGCGAATGGGCCGTTGAATCACATGTGTTACGTTGGAGGTGGAGTGTGACGTGGGTAAGATTGCCCTACTGCTGATTGGCGCCTTGGTCTCGGCCAGTGTGCAATGCGTTGCGGCCTGTGCCGTCCAGCCTTGCAATGCTCCCGCTGAGCGCCATCAACCCGTTTCTTCGAGCGATTGTCACCATCAGGCCCCGACGGAGGGCGATCAGCCCAGCAAGTCCGGATGCGTTCATCAGACTTTCCTGGGTGAGGTTGGGCCACAAGCGGCGTCTGTCGGGTTGGACCATGTAGTCTTCGATCTCATCGCCGTCACTCATGGCGATAGTGCGCCACTCACACTGGAGCACCCAGATTCCGCTCTGGATCCTTCGCCACCGCCGCGAACCAGACCCTCCGCAACCACAATTCTGAGAGTTTAGTCTCCAGCCCGCCAAGCAATCGGTATTGACGGGATCACTGTCGGCCGGCTTCGGCCGCGGCTGACAGGGACTGGAGAATTTACATGTGTGTTTTCAAGTTCGCTACGCGGACTGGTGTGTTGGGATACGGGCCGCCGCGACGGAGGAAGGCGAAGCGATGAGGCCGCTGAGCTTGTTCGCGGCGATTCTGATCGCGGCGCCGGGCGCCGGCTGGACCCAGCAATCCACATTTGGAACATCCGCCGCGAGGTTCTCCTCCAACGGCGATGCCCGGCTTGACGGCTACATCCGCGCGGCACTGGATCGGAATCCAGGGCTCAGCCAGGCGTTTGCGCAATATCGCGGAGCAGTGCAGCGCCTGCCACAGGTTAGTGCGCTGCCGGACCCGATGCTCGCTTTTTCGAATTATCTGCGCACTCCCGAAACCCGTGTTGGCGCGCAGACGAATGGCATCACCGTGTCGCAGCAGCTTCCTTGGTTCGGCACCTTGAGCGCGCGCGAGCAGGTAGCCGCGAAAGAGGCGGCGATGTTTCGGCAGCGATACGAAGCAGGCAAGGCGCAACTCGTTCAAGCGATCAAAAACGCCTACTACAGCCTCGCTTTCATTGACGTCGCCATGGACATCAATGAGGAGGAGTGGCTGCTGCTCGATCACTATGAAAAAATCGCGGAAGCTCACTATCGGCAGGGCGCCGGACTTCAACAAGCAGTGGTGAAGTTACAGGCGGAGATTACGCGCATCCAAAATAAGCTGGAGGAGTTGAAGTTGCGGCGCGCTGACGCAGAGGCCTCTCTCAACTTCTTGCTGAATCTCCCGGCGGAGACTCCGGTGACACGGGTCAGCCTGCCGCCGGCGCCGGCGGCCGATATCGATTACCGGCGCTTCTATCAGCTCGGGCGGCAAAACCGGCCGGAGGCGCTGGCGGCGCTGCTACAGATCGAGCGCGACGAAAAACGTATCGATCTGGCTAGAAAGGACTACTGGCCAACCTTCAACGTCGGCGCATCATTCGTGAATGTCGATGCCCGTTCCCTGGCTCCAAGCACCGCGCCCATTGACCAGAATGGCAAGAACATCTTCAGCGTCAGTGTTGGGATCAACCTGCCGGTGCATCGGAGCAAGTATGATGCCGCGGTGTCGGAAGCCACCGAGGCGAAGAGCGCTTCCATCTATGGCTATCGGGACGCGATCAACACCATCGAGTCCTCAATTCGTCAGACCGGCTTCCGGATCAGCACGCTGCGGGATCAAATGGCGTTGTTCAACAATACGCTGGTTCCGCAAGCGCGGCAGTCGCTACAATCCGCCGAAGCCGCTTACTCCACAGGCAGCCTCGGTGTGCTCGACTTGCTCGACAGCCAGCGTGTGCTGCTCGAAGTTCGGCTGGCGTTATCGCAGTTGGGAAGCGACTATATGAAATCGCTGGCAGACATGGAACGGGCCCTTGGTTCGCCGTTTCCTGAGGGGATGCCATGAAATCGAAAATGATGAAACTCGCGGCCGTGCTCGGGCTGTTGTTCGCCGGCGCCGCGCTCCCGTTGGCTCTTGTCTGGAACCCGTTCCATTGGCCCTGGGCGGATACTCTCACTGCCAGGCTACGCGCGGGGTCGACGGCGGAACCGGCGCCG
>JBGSME010000723.1:0-12360 GCA_041740335.1 Bryobacteraceae bacterium
CCGCTGCCGTAGTAGCCGAGGTTGTCGGTGAGCGTCTTGCCCCACGTGTAGGCTGCGATGAAATCGAGCCCGCCGCGGAACCGGCGCCGCGCCGTCATCTGCAGCGAATGATAGTCCATCGTCGCCGACGATTCGGTCCGCGCGATGTTGCCCAGATTCGGCAGTACGTTGTAGAGCGGACGCCGCGTGTTCAGATTCGTCCATGTGGAGAAAGCGCCCGTGCCCGGCAGCGGCTGGTTTGCCTCCACCGGCGCCACAAGGTGCGTCCCCTTCTGGCCGACATAGCCCGCCGAGAACGACGTCGAATTGTCGAACTGGTATTCGGCGGTGAAGTTCAACTGCGAAGTGGTCTGCGGACGGAGATCAAGATCCCACGCGCGCCCCTGCAACTGCGGAACCACGGTGCCCGCCGGACGAGGCCCGTCCAGCCGGACATCGGAGGTCACCACATCGGCGAAACCGGTACCGATCGAGCCCGGCGTGCGGACGTCGTAGCTGAAATCGGTCTCGATGAAGAACGGCGGGTTCAAAGGCAGCCGCAGGTTTGCCCCGGTGCCTTCCATGAAGCTCTGGTAGGCCGCGCCGGCGCGGATCACCAGCTTGTTGTTGAATCCACCCGGCGTCCACGCAAACCCGACGCGAGGCATGAACTGCTTGTTGTAGCCGCGATACAGCGCGCGGCCAAAATCGCCCGATCCCGGCGTGATCAACTGGCCGGTGAACGTATTCACGTTGATCTGGCGATCCTTCACTTCGTAGATCGGCTGCATGTATTCCCAACGCATGCCGAGATTCAACGTGAACGACTGCGTGATCTTGAAGTCGTCCTGGATGAACAACGCCGGACGCCAGAAGCGATGGCCCCATGTTCCGGTGGCAGCGCCGCGGCCCTTCGAAGCAAGCTGATCCAGCAGGAAGTCAGAATGGTCGAGCCCCGTGTAGTTCCCCGTGTAGCGGAACAGCCCGAGCACGCCATTGTTGCCCGAGTAATACCGGTTCTGCTGGTAGCGCATGAACTGGCCGCCCATCTTCAAAAGATGACGCCCGTTCTGCCACGTCAGGTTGTCGTACAGGATGAACTTGTTGTCGCCCGTGTTCGACGTCACACCGGAGGACCCGATGCCGGTCAATCCGCCGCCCAGCGCGATCGCGCTCAAGCCAGGGATCGCCTGTCCGCCCGGAATCCCAAACTTCTGGTTTCCGTCGGCGCCCAACTGTCCGCTCCAGTCGATCGGCGTATCCTGAATCACGATCCGCGAAAACGCAAACCGCGCCTCGTTCACAATCGTGTTGGTGACCGTGCGGTTCCAGTTCAACACCGCCGACTGCGTCGGATTGCTGGTGCCGGACGTCAACTGCACCGGCAGCGCCGACTGGCTTCCGTTCGACTCATAGCTCCCAATCGACCAACGGCCCATCAGGTTGTCGCGGTCCGACAGGCGATAGTCGATCTTGATATCGCCCTGGTTGTTGTCCTGCTTGGACGCCGTCGACGACGCGTAGTTGCCGCTCACCCCCTGCGGACCAACCCCAGGCTGGTTCGGCAGCGGATACAGGCTCGGATTCGAATACAGGAACCGCGCCACCGGACTGAAGCGCGATACCGGAATCTGCTTGCCCGCGAACGGCTGGCCGTTCAACGGATCCACAATGTTGTTCGAGAACGAACTCAGATCGCCGCTGCGCCAGCTCTGCGGAGCCACGCTCGCCGACGCCGGACCGTCTATCCGCTGCTTGGTGCCCTCGAAATCCACAAAATAGAACAGCTTGTTCTTCTGAATCGGCCCGCCCAGCGTGCCGCCGTAAATGTTCCGCTTGAACCCGGTACGCGTCGCCGTCGATAAGTTCCGGTTCCGGAAGAAGCCGTTGGCGTCGAGCACCTTGTTCCGCATGAATTCGAACACGTTGCCGTGCATCTCGTTGGTGCCGCTCTTCATCTGCAGCATCACCGTCGCTCCGCCGGCGTTGCCGAACTCGGCCGCCGCGTTCCCGGTGAGAACCTGCACTTCTTCGAGCGCGTCCACGTTCGGCGTATAGCCCACGCGGTTGTCGATCGAATCATTCACGTCCACACCGTCGAGCATGAAGTTATTGGTCTGCTCGCGATTGCCGTTCACATAAGGACGCGCGCCAAGCCGCGACGTCATCCCGCTCGGATTCGGACTCACCGCGCCCGGAATCAGCAGGGTCAGCGAGACGAAGTTCCGCCCGTTCAAAGGCAGGCTCGTCAGCTTGTCCCGATCGATCGAATCGCCCGTCTCGGTCGACTCGGTTTGCAGAATCGGCGCGACGCCGGTGATCTCCACCGACTGCGATACTTCGCCGAGTTCCAACTTGAGATCCACCCGCGCCGTCTGGTTCACATCCAGACGGAACGGTCCCAATACCGACTTCTTGAAGCCGCCCGCCTCGCCCGTAAGAGTGTAATCGCCCACCGGCAGGAATAGCAGGTTGAACAAACCCACTTCGTTCGTGGTCGTCGTGAACGCAACATTCGTACCTTTGTTGGTAGCGGTGATCTTCACGTTTGGAATCGATGCACCCGTCCCGTCCGTCACCGTACCCGTCATCGAGCCGGTAATCGTTTGGGCAGAAACAAGCCCGGCGGCAAGGACAACCGCCAGAGCGTTCGCAACAATACTTTCAGCATGTTTAAACTCCCTTTACTTTCATCAGACTTGCAGTCGTTGCATTCCTGGGAGGAACTCCAAATTCCTGGACTCCAAGTTCACCACAGGAGGCCATTTCTACCAATTCCAGGAGAAATTGACCATTCCGAGGCATGACCCTGAGGGTAATGCAATCGGCGTGCCACCACGCCAAGGTGCGAAAAGGTTTGCGATTGAAAATAAAGGATTTTTAACTGAAAATCACAACAGTGCCGGATCCAACCCACTCCCCGCTTCCTCCGCCGGTGCTTCCACCACGCGCTCCGGCCCGCCCTCCAAATACACCCGCAGCGCCGCCTCGGATCCGCCAAAAAGCGACTCCACCAATTCCCGAACCGCCGCCCGCCGCGCCTCGTCTTTTTCCAGCCTCGGTGTGTAGAGAAAAGCCCGCCCGCTCTTCCGCCGCCCCACCGCCCCCCGCGACTCCAGCCGCTCCAGCAGCGTCATCACCGTCGTGTAGGCCAGCGGCCGGCTTTTTACCATTTCCGCATGCACCTCTCGCACACTGCCCTCCCCTAAGTGCCACAGGATGCGCAGACAGTCCAACTCGAGCGGCGGCGGTATCTCACTGGCGCGCGCTCCCCGGGACATTGAATTCTACCTCTTGCCCAACGCCTGCTGGAGCTGGTCGGCAAATAGCGACCCGGAATGCACCCGTGTCCCCGCCGGAGCGGGAGCCGTCGCCGGCTTTTTCGGCTCGGCCGCCACTGCCGCCGGAGCCGGATTCAAATACTGTTCCTTCTTCAGCACAGACCGTTCGAGCGACGGAACATATCCCGTCCACGCGCCATCGATCCGCCCATCGCGCGCCACCGCGCCCCGTACCGTTTCCATCTTCGAATCCAGATTGTCCAGATGGTGCAGCAGCACTGCCTCGGCAAACAACGGCGGCTTGGGCGACCCGTATTCCAGTTGCCCATGATGGCTCGCAATCAGGTGCTCGACAAGCACCCGCAGCCGCGGCGGAAAATCAGGGAGCCCGCGCAGCTTCTCACCCACCATCCGCAGCCCGATCAGGATGTGCCCCAGCAACTGCCCCTCGTCGCCATAGCCGAACGACCGGTCGTAGGTCAATTCCTCGATCTTCCCAATATCGTGCAGGATCGCTCCGGTCAACAGCAGATCCACGTCCACGCCCGCATAGCGCGGACCCACCACCTTGCACAGCCCGCACAGCGACAACACATGCTCCAGCAGCCCGCCGATCCAGGCATGATGGATCGTCTTGGCCGCCGGCGCGCGCTCAAACCGGCTCGCGATCGCCGGATCGGCGAACACCGCTTCGAGCAAACCGCGCAAATGGACGTTGCCCACCGACGCAATCACGCCGCGCAACTCCGCCATCATCTCCCCGCGGTCGCGCTCCGACGCCGGAAAGAAATCTCCCGGATCGACATCCGCGTCACTCAACCGCCCGATCGAGTGAAGCGTCAACTGCATCCGGTTCTGGAACACCTGCGGCATCCCTTTCACACGGATGAAATCGTCCTTCTCGAAGGTGTCCATCACCTTCTCCACGTTGTCCCACATCTTGGCGTCGATCTCGCCGGTTCGGTCGGCCAGCACCAGCGACAGGTACGGATCGCCGGACCCCTTCTTGGGGCGGATATCCTTATGCACAACAAGAAAGGTACCCGTTGCCAAGTCGCCGGCGCGCAAATCGGTCACATTGGGAGATTTCATCCGGATTCCGGCAGCCTACTGGCTGGACGACTCGCCCTTCACCGTCTTTGCCGTTCCCGGCACCGGCACCATCCACAACATCCGCCGCCGCCGCGGCATCAGCGCCACTTCCTCCTTGGTCACCGTCTCCGGCCGCAGCGCCGCCGGATCGCTCCACGCCGTCACCTTGCCCTTCGCCGCTCCGGAATCCACCCAGCCTTCCTTCATCTCGAGGAACGCGTCCTGCCGTAGCGCCGTCAGATACTCGCGGATCTTCGGCTGGAAAATCGGCATGTAGAGCCGCTCGGTCACCTGATTCTCCACTTCCTCGAACGTCGCCTGCCCCGGCCGGTGCCGCTCATCCACTTTCAGAATCAGATAGCCCGGAGGGTCGGTCTGCTTAATCGCCTCGGTGACGAAGCCGCGCTCCTGCTCCCACACCAGGTCAATCAGTTCCTTCTTCAAATCGTCTTTCTCGAACCCGCCCAGTTGCCCGCCGTTTTCCTTTGTCGTCGAATCGGAATTGGCCGACGCCATCTCGCCGAACTTCTCGCCCTTCTTCGCCCGCGCCACCAGATCGGCCGCCTTCTTCGCGATCGCCGCTTCTCCCTCGGCATCCTTGCCCGCCGTCGAAAGGAAGATCTCGCTCAGAAACACCTGATCCTTTCGCACGAACTCGGTCTTGTGCTCCTCGTAGTACTTCAACAGATCCGACCGTGGGATGTTGATCAGCCGCCCCACCTCCTGCCGCACCACACGCTGCGTGAGAAACTGATTTCCCATCTCCAGCTTGTAGTCCTCATACGCCATCCCGGTCTGCTCTTTCACATACTGCTGGAACTTCTCCGGATCGGCAATCCCGGACACCTTTTGCAGCTCCGCCATCTGGCGGCTCACTTCCGCGTCCACGCTGATGCCGAGTTCCTTCCCTTTCTGGATCAGCAGCATCTGGTCGATCCGGTCCCGCAGCACATTCCCTTCGCGTTCCTTCAACGCGGCCGCCGCTTGCGGATCGGCCGCGCCGCGTTGCTTCATTTCCGCCGCGATCGATGCCTTCGACTTGTCGAGTTCGGATCGCGTGATGATCTCGCTATTCACCTTCGCGACAATTTCTTCCACCACATTGATATCCGCGGCAGCCAGCACACCGGCGGCGCAGGACAACAGGCAAGCTTTACTGAACCACATACGTCTCATGATCCTTTCCATTATCGGTCAACTCCGCCAAACATTGCTCCAACTGTTCCAGCAACGCTCCTGCGCTCCCATCCACCGGCGCCAGCTTCAATACGCCGTCCGGGCTGAACTGCACCTGCGCGGTGCGGCCCACCCATTCCATCAACCGTACCGGATCCACTCGCGATTCCGGATGGAACTTCAACTGCACCCGCCCCTGCTTCTTATCGATCGATTCCACACCCACCCGCTCCGCCCAGCTCTTCACCAACGCGAACCGCATCAGCAGCCGCACCGGGTCCGGCAGCGCTCCATATCGATCCGCCATCTCCTCCAGCACCTGCCGGGCCTGCTCCGGATCGGCAACCTCCGCAACCTGCTTATACGCACGCAGCCGCTGATGTTCGTCGCCGATGTAAGCCACCGGAATCCGCAAGTCCAGCCCCAGGTTGATCGTCGTCCGGATATCCAACTCCGGCTGCTGCCCCTGCAGTTCCTTCACCGTCTGATCCATCAGCGACATGTACATGTCGTAGCCCACGGAATTGATATGCCCGTGCTGCTCGCCGCCCAGCAGATTCCCTGCCCCGCGCAGTTCGAGGTCGAGCGCGGCGATCTTGAATCCCGCGCCCAAATCCCCAAACTCGCGCAGCGCCGCCAGCCGCTTCCGCGCAATCTCGGTCAACTCCGCATCCTCGGGCACCAATAGATACGCGTACGCCCGGCGGTTGGATCGCCCCACACGGCCGCGCAATTGGTACAACTCCGACAATCCGTACCTCTCCGCATTCTCGATCAGAATGGTGTTCGCCAGCGGAATGTCGATCCCATTCTCGATGATCGTGGTACACACAAACACATCGAATTCGTGCCGCATGAACCCCAGGATCACTTTCTCGAGCGCGCTCTCCTCCATCTGCCCGTGCCCCACCCCTACCTTCGCCTCGGGAATCATTTCCTGAATCGACGCCGCCCGGTTCCAAATACTGTCGATCCGGTTGTGCAGATAGTACACCTGGCCGCCGCGCGCCAGTTCCTGTTCGATCGCCGTCTTCACAAGTTCATCGGAAAACCGCGCTACCACCGTGTGAATCGCCAAACGGTCCTTGGGCGGCGTCTCGATGACAGACAGGTCCCGCAGCCCCAGCAACGACATGTGCAGCGTTCGCGGAATCGGAGTCGCGCTCATCGTCAGTACATCCACGTTCTTCCGGATCTGCTTCAACCGTTCCTTATGCCTCACCCCAAAACGCTGCTCTTCATCCACCACCATCAATCCCAGATCCTTAAACTCCACATCGGGCGACAGCAGCCGGTGCGTCCCCACCGCAATATCGATCTTGCCCGCCGCCAGGTCCTCCAACTGCGCCTTCACTTCTTTCGCGGAACGGAACCGGCTGAACATTTCAATCCGCACCGGAAACGCCGCGAAACGCCGCTTCAACGTTTCAAAATGCTGGAAGCACAACACCGTCGTCGGAGCCAGAATCGCTACCTGCTTGCCGTCGCCCAACGCCTTGAACGCCGCCCGCATCGCCACTTCCGTTTTTCCGTACCCCACGTCGCCGCACAACAGCCGGTCCATCGGCTGCAGGCTCTCCATGTCGCGTTTGATGTCTTTGATGGCCGTAAGCTGATCCCTGGTTTCAGTAAATTCGAAGGAATCTTCAAATTCCCTCTGCCAGTTGCTGTCCGCGGAATAGGCGAAGCCCTCAGCCATCTTCCGCCCCGCATACAGCTTTAGCAGTTCCTCGGCCATATCGCGCATCTTCGCTTTCACGCGCGATTTCGTTTTCGCCCACGTCGCCCCGCCCAGCCGGTCGAGCGCCGGCGCGCCCTCTCCGGCGCCGCGATACTGCTGGATCAGATCCATGCGCGTCAACGGCACATAGAGCTTCGCTCCGCCGTTGTATTCGAGCAGCATGAAATCGCCCTTCGAATCCCCTTGTGCAATCTCCCGGATCCCCAGAAACTTCCCGATCCCATGCGTGGCATGCACCACGCAATCCCCTTCCTTCAAGTCGCCGATATCGGCCGCAAACGCCGCCGGAAGCACGCCCACTTGCGGCGCGCGCGCCCCCCCCGCCCCTTCCCCGCGATCGAACAGATCCTCTGACCCTACCAGCACCACCTGGCTCTCCGGAAACACTACGCCCCGCCGCACCGCCCCGCGCGCCAGCACGATGCTCGCCATGTCGCCCGCGTAGGTCCGCTGCGAAAGATACGGCGCAGCCGCCATCTCATCGGCATCGATTCCCACCTGAAACGGCAGTGAGTACTCCTGGAAAATGTCCGCCAGCCGTTCCATCTCGCCCGTCGTCGCCGCAAAAAAGATCAGCCGGTAACCCTGCTCCACCAACGTCCTGGACTCGGCTACAGCCACCGGCATGTTTCCCCGGAACGCCATCGACGGTTTCGTCGGCACTTCCCCGCCACCGGCCTCGCCCTCGAGATCGAGTTGCCGCAGCGACAACCGGGGCATTTGTTCCACCCTCTCAGCGAACTCTTCCCATTCGAGAAAGATTCGCTCCACCGGATGGCCGCCCTCTTCCCGCGACTGTTCCAGCCTCTTCCACAAACGCCCCGCCGCCGCGCGAATCTGCTCCGGCTCGTCCAGCACCACCACAGCCCGCTTGCTCTGCTCCAACACGGAACTCCGCCGTTCCTCGGCTTCCGCCGCGCGAAATTCCCATCCGCCGAACGATTCCCCCTCCGGCGATCCCAACTGCCGCAGCAGCGGCTTTGACCGCGGCCACTCCGACAACGGCAGCAGCGTCGCCTCCGACAACTTCAAGACGGACCGCTGCGTCGCCGGATCGAACGCCCGGATCGATTCCACAAGATCCCCGAAAAACTCCACCCGCACCGGCTTGGCCGCCTCGGCCGGAAACACGTCCAAAATCCCCCCGCGAATCGAATACTCGCCCGTCATCTCCACCGGCTCCCGCCTCTCATACCCGATGCTTTCGAGATGCTGCGCCAGATCGGAAAGCGGAATCTCTTCATCCACTTTCAACGTCAGCGAAAGCTGCCGGTGAAACTCCGCCGTCCCGGTCCGCAGCAGCGCGGAACCGATCGGTGTCACCGTGATCGGCGCAGTCCCCCGCGCCAGGCGGTACAAGCCCACCGCGCGCTGCTCGGCGATTTCGTTGTGCGGCGAAAGATTCTGCCCCGGGATTACATCGAGCGACGGTATCAACTGCGGGCGGCGCGGTTCCTTGTGCACGATCAGCATCGCGTAAAAGGTCTGCACCAGTTCGGTCAACGTCTCGGCCTGCTTGCTGCCGTCGACCACCACGATCATCGGACGGTCCAGGATCTGCCACAGCAGCGCCAGGTACAGCGCCTTCGCCGTCGTATTCAGTCCGCTGAGGCTAAACGCCGCCGCCTCGTCCCGCGCAAGCGACGCCGGAACTCGCCTCGCCAGATCCTGAAAAGCCGGATGCCGCCCCAACGATTGCAACAACTCTCGAACCGCCGGATGAGTCACTCCTATTGCCCCCGCCGCCGCACGATTTCTGTCTCCAGATTCGTCGATGAATAGCCCGCCTCGAGCGGCAGCGCCACCACCACGCCCCCCGCCGCTTCCACCTCTTCCCTGCCCGCGATGAAATGAGACCAGTCGGCCCCCTTCACCAGTACATCGGGGAGAATCAAGGCAATCAGTTCGCGAGGCGTCTCTTCCCCGAACAGCGTCACCGCGTCCACCGCCTCGAGCCCCGCCGCCAGTTCCGCCCGCTCACCTTCATTCACCATCGGCCGCGCCGGCCCCTTCATGCGCCGCACGCTCTCATCGCTGTTCAACGCCAGAATCAGAACGTCGCCAAGCGACCGCGCGCGCTCGAGCAGGCGCACGTGTCCGGGATGCAGCAGATCGAAGCACCCGTTGGTAAACACCACCTTCCGCCCTTCGCGTTTCCAGCGTTCCCGCACTTCCACAAGCTCGCCGCGCGAGTAAAAACGACCCATCTCTTATATGGTAGTTCGCCGCGCGCCGTTCAGCTATTTGAGAAACCCGCTCCGCAACGGATCGCGCGTCGACAATTCGTCGTTCCGTGCATCGTCCAGCGCCAGAATCTTCCGCTCGGCCGTTGTCAGCCCAGCCTGAACCTCGGCCCGCAGCATCGCTTTTTGATACTGCTGCTGCGGTTTATCGGCGCGGCAATAGAATACGTGCAGCGCACGCCTCTGCCGGCTGGTCCCATTCGCCGTACCGCCATGCCACAGGTGCGCATTCATCACCACCATATCTCCGGCGCGGCCCGTCACCAGCACTTCTTCCGGATGTGCCGCTCCCGGATCCGCCAGCACGTCCTGCGGCAGCCGGCCCCAGCGATGCGATCCCGGCACTGCCCGCAACGCCCCATTCTCCGGCGTGAAATCGTCCAGCAGCCACACCGTGTTGCATACCGTGTTGCCGTGCTCATCCGGCAAGGCGCCCATATCGCAATGCAGCGGCTGCGACACGCCGTTGTGCGGATTCGCCGACCGCACATTCACGCTGCTCAGCTTGAAGCGCGGACCGAGCACATGCTCCACACAGGCGAGCACCGTTTCATCGGCAATGCAGTCGACAAACACCTGTCCCTTGTTCACGCAGTTGGCCAACCGCCGCGAACCGGCTTCCTGACGGAACTCGGCGCCCGCCTGCTCACCTTCTTCGGCCAACAGTTCCTCGGCACGCGCCCGCAACCGCTCCACACGTTCCGGCGCGATAAAGCCTTCAAAAATCACGTAGCCGGTTTCGTCCAGCCGATGCGCCCATTCCGCTCGATCCACGTCCGCTATTTTAGCTTCAAAATGTCGCGATCGGATTCAACGGCGATCCCGTCCCGCCCCCAATCGGCAGCGGCCCCGCGGTAACCAAAAACGCCCACCGTTTCCGCGCCGCCGCTTCCTTCGCCACCGCCTCCAAATCGAGATTGTCGAAAATCGGCATCCCCATCGCGATCAGCACCAATTGGTGAATCGGCTGCACCACGCCTTCCACCCCGGAAGGCATCACGTCGCTCGCCCCGTCGGATCCCAGTATCGCCGCATCGCGCGACTTCAACCATCGCGCCGCCGACGCATGGAGCCCCGCCGCGTTGTTCATAATCGCCCACGGACCCTCGGCCGCCCGCCGCGCCCAGCGCCCTGTGTAGATCAATACAATGTCGCCCGCCCCTACCCTTACGCCCGCTTTCTTCTCCCAGGCCTCCAGATCTTCCGGATAAATCGGCGTGCCCGGCTCCAGCCATTTCACGCCCTTCAGTCTAGGGATGTCCATCAAGACCGCCCGCGTGAAGATACCGTCCTTCATGTTCGTAATCGCCAGTTTCCCGGCGCCGGCCGCGGTCACCTGATCCCGCGTGTAGCCGTTATACTGCTTGCCTTCCCAGAACATGTGGCACAACGCATCCATATGGCTGTGAGCCCAGCCGTGGTAGGAGACACTCAACCGGTCCACCGCGAACTGCCCGGATCCCTGCCCGGCCGCCAACATCTCGTGCCCATACGGCGACGGGTTATCCGGCGCTTTCTCCTTGATCGCATCGTGCGCCATCGAGATCGACACTCCATCGCGCACCAGCCGCGCGGCAGCTTTTCTCTTGTCTGGAGTGATCAGATTCACCGTGCCCAGTTCATCGGCGACGCCCCAGCGACCCCAGTTAGACAGCTCTTTCATCCATTGCGTGATCGTCGCGGCGGTTACCGGTTCACGGCTGGCTTGGCCTTGTAAGGTCGCCGCCGTCAGGGCAAGACAAATCGCCATCCGGAGCCGGCTACCCGCTTTGCGCTTGGGAATAAGAAGTCTCATGTATAATGATTGTAGTGTCCGGCACAGCCAGTGGGCGAAAGCCCACTTTTTTGTTGGTCCAGGACGCTCCCGAACGGGCGTTGAGTATCGCCTCAAGGTGAAAGATATGGCAGTAGCGAAGACCGAACTCATCGATAAAGTTACGGAGATCGTCGACCAGGCCGGCCGGCGCGACGGCATTGAAGCCGTCGACGTCCAATGGATTGTCGGCAAGAGCCGCATTCTTCGTATCTATATCGATAAGCCCGACGGCGTTACTCACGGTGACTGCGAACATATTTCGCGTACTGTCGACGCGGCGCTCGACGCCGAAAATCTGGTCGACGGCGCTCCCTATACGTTGGAGGTGAGTTCACCCGGCGTCGAACGGAAGCTGTCCGCACTGCGCGACTTCGAACGTTTCACCGGGCATCCGGTAAAACTCGTGCTCCGCGAACCCCTGGAAGGGCTCGCGGATCGCGGCAAATGCTTCGAAGGTACGCTCACCGCTTTTAGCGATGGAATCCTTACACTGGCTCCGGCAAACGCCGAACCGGTCCGGATTCCGTTCGACCTTGTCGAACGCGCCAATCTCAAGTTCGTTTGGTAACTCAAGAAAATCGGAAAGGTAGAGGCAGGTTCAACTTGGCATCGATCTATCAGTCCATCGAGATCCTGAGCAAGGAGAAAGGCATCGATCCGCAGATCGTTTTCGACGCGGTGAAGGACGCCATGATCGTGGCGGCCCGCAGGCATTTCCGTACCACCGAGGATATGTCGGTGGAGTTTGACGACAAGGGAAATTTACAACTGTATCTGGTGAAGCGCGTCGTCGAGGAACTGGCCGATCCCATCAACGAATTGACGCTCGAGCAGGCGCGCAAGCTCAGCCGCGCCGCCGAGATCGGTCACGAAATCAAGATCCCAAAAAAGGCCGACGCTCTCGGCCGTATCTCGGCGCAAACCGCCAAACAGGTGATCCTTCAAAAGATCCGCGAGGCAGAACGCGAGACTATCTTCTCGGAGTACTCGGGCCGTATCGGCGAACTGGTCAACTGCTCGGTAAAGCGCATC
>JBGSME010000724.1:0-3268 GCA_041740335.1 Bryobacteraceae bacterium
CGCTGAATCGGAGACAAAGCCCAGGCCGATCGCGGCCCCAACGAGTAAGCCGGCTCTCGCGCCAAGACAATAGACATTCGCCCCCACAACACAAGCCGCCACCAACACGCCGATCCAGGCCACACCCGCGCCCGCGCTCAACACACAAGCCCACCATCCCGCCTGAAACAGCGCAACGTTCAGCCACACCGGCATCGTCACCGCCGCGCCCCGGCTTTCACGAACATAAGCTGCGCATCCAGGCAGTTGCGTTCTTCAAAGCCCGCTTCGCAGTAACAGAAATAGTAGTCCCACATGCGGATGAACCGCTCGGAGTATTTCATGCGGCGCACCGCGTCGCGTTGCCCCAGAAAAGCCCGCCGCCACCGGCGCAGCGTCTCGGCATAGTGCGGTGTGATGTCCTCGTAGTGAAGCAGCGTGAAATCAGTGTTCTCAGCGGCGGCGTTCAGAATCGAGCCGAGGCTGGGTATGTGGGAACCAGGAAAAATATAGGTCTGGATGAAATCCGGCTGGCGCAGATATTGTTTGTAGCGATAGTCGGCGAGCAGGATCGCCTGCAGCGCCACCCGCCCACCAGGGCGCACAAGGTTGCTCAGCGCGCCGAAATAGGCTCCCATGAAATCGGCGCCCACCGCCTCGATCATCTCCACAGACACCAGCTTGTCGAAACACCCGGTAAGATCGCGATAATCCTCGAACAACAGCGTGATCCGATCCGCCAGACCTTCCCGGGCGATCCGCTCGCGGGACCATTCGTACTGCTGCCGCGAGATCGTCGTCGTGGTCACCCGGCAACCGTATTTCCGCGCCGCATGCGTCGCCAGCGCTCCCCAGCCCGTTCCGATTTCGAGCAAATGGTCGCCGGGCGATAGTTCGAGCCTCCGGCAAAGCCTGTCGATCTTCTCCATCGACGCCTCGTAAAGGGTCGCCTGCGGCGGCTCGAACACCGCGCTGGAGTACGTCATGCTTTCGTCCAGGAAAAGCTGGAAGAACTCGTTACCCAGGTCGTAGTGCTCTTCAATGTTCCGCCGCGATCCGTCGATCGTGTTCCTGCGCAGCGAATGGATCCCCCGGGCCACCGTAAGGCCGGCTCGCGCCAGGCCCGATTCCATGCCATCCATCACGTCCCGATTCTGCAGCAGAATCCGAAACAGCGCCGTCAGATCATCGCAATCCCATTCCGCACGAAGGTAGGATTCCGCCGCGCCCAGCGAGCCGCCCAAAGTGGATTCGACATAGAACCGCGGATCGCGCACCGTGATCGTGGCCGCAAGCCCGCCCCCGTTCCCAAAACGGCTCACAACGCCGTTCGCGTCGTGGATCGTGATTGAGCCCTCTCGCAGTCCCGCCAGCGCTCGCTCCAGCCCTGCGCGAGCTGCGGTGCCGCTCCAACTCATCCGGGACGGGCGCGCCGATTCAGTCAACAAGAGTCGATTCCCTTCCCCTTGTTGGATGCGAATAGAAAGGCGATCGCTTTATTTTCAGCCGCAGAGCCTGCCAGTAGATGGCCGCCATCACTTGCCCCGTCATCAAGGGGTATCGGGCGAGCGACCGCAGCATTTGTCCCCGGCTGAACGGACGGCGTTCGAGCGTCAGAGTCGCGTCAAAAATCGGTGTGTCCGCTTGATAGTTCGTCATGTGGACCGCAAGGCTTTGGGCGGGAGTGGCGAAGTTCCACCGGTAGGTGTGATCCATCGGCATGAACGGCGAGACGTGGAATTGCTTCTCGAAACGAAACTGATGCCGCGACTCTTTCGCTTCGCCCGGCTTGACCGGCAGCACATAGCAGTGCCGTTCGTTCCAAGGCGTATTGGTGATCTCCGCCACAATGCTTTCGAGGCGTTCCGAACCCGGAGCAAAACAATAGTAGAAGCTGACCGGGTTGAAGCAGTAACCCCAATACCGCAGGTGTGTCAGCAGGCGGATTGCTCCCGTTGGCCGGGCACCGGTTTCCTTTTCCACCAATCCACGCACTGCCTCGGCGAGCGTCGCCCCGGCGTAGCCCGGCAGATAGTCGCCACGATGAAACCGGACCGGCGCGCTCCGGCTCGCCGACCACAACCAGTGCCCTTCGAACAACTCCGGAAGTTCATCCAGGTCCAGATAAGCATGGAAGATTCGATATGAGAATTCGTGAGACCGGGGCGAGAACCGCCGATGCCGTACAACACCTTCATACAAGCAGGACTTCATCGGAACGCCTGGCAGACCCGCAACGCGCTTTGCACGCCGGCCTCATGGAACCCCGTTCCCCAATAGGCTCCGCACAAGGAGATTCTCCGGAACCGGATCACTTCCTCGTGCCGGGCCTGGGCGCTCGCCCGGCCGGGACGGAACACCGGATGGTGGTATGTGATGCGGCGGAGGATCTTCGTCTCGTCGATGCCCTCTTCGTTCAGAGAAACACAGTACGTTCGCGTGCTTTCCAATCCCTGCAAATAATTCATGTTGTAGGTTACAGAAGCACGTTTATCTGATTCATTACAAACGTGATAGTTCCAACATGCCCAAGCGCGGCGAAGGCGCGGCAGCACTGAGACATCCGTGTGCAGCACCGCCTCGTTCCGTTCAAAAGGAAAAGCCGATAACAGCTCACGCTCGGCATCGGCCGGATCCGCCATCATGGCCAAAGCCTGATCGGCATGACAGGCGACGATGGCTTCATCGAAGCTCTCCGTTCGCCCCGCAGTGACAATTTCCACCGATTCCTTGCCGCGGCGGATGGCTGTCACCGGATTGCGCAGCCGCACACGCGGGGCGAGCGTAATCATCAGCGCGTCAACATAACGCTGTGAGCCGCCTTCGATCACCCTCCAGTCCGGACGGTTCCGGATCTGCAACATACCATGGTTGGCAAAAAACTCGATGACAAAACGGATTGGGAACCGGAGGAACGAGCCTATCGGAGCCGACCACAACGCGCTTCCCATCGGCGTGAGGAAATATCGCACAAACTCCGGCCCATACCCGTGCCGCTCCACGAAATCGCCTACTGTCACCAGATCATCCATATCCGCGAGCAATCCGCCGACTTCGTTCTGAAACCGGAGTACATCGCGCAGCATGCGCCAGAAGGCCGGCGACACAAGATTGCGCCGCTGCGCGAACACCGAGTTCAGCGACGCACCGGAATATTCCAGCCCCGTATCATCGCAGCGGACACTCAGGCTCATCGTGGTTGGCTTGGACTGGACGCCGAGCTCAGCCAATAACGCACTGAACGCCGGATAGTAAGCTTCGTTGAACACGATAAATCCTGTGTCCACCG
>JBGSME010000725.1:0-17426 GCA_041740335.1 Bryobacteraceae bacterium
GCGGCGCATCGTGGTGCAGTCCAACGTCCGTGGCCGCGATCTCGGCAGCTTCGTCGACGAAGTGCGCCACCGCCTGGACGCGGAGGTGACACTGCCGGCCGGGTATTCCATCGAGTACGGCGGCCAGTTCGAAAATCAGGAACGCGCGATGAAGCGGCTCGGGCTTGTTCTTCCGGTCACCGCAACGATCATTTTCGGGATCCTGTACGCAACCTTCCACTCGTTTCGGCAGGCGTTGCTGATCATCCTCAACGTGCCGTTCGCGCTCGTCGGCGGTATCGCGATGCTGTGGATCCGGGGCCTGAATCTCAACCTGTCGGCTTCGGTGGGCTTCATCGCCCTGTTTGGCGTGGCGGTGCTCAACGGCATCGTTCTGGTGAGCGCGATCAACCGGCTGCGTGAAGGGGGCAATCCGATGCACGAAGCGGTGGTGGAAGGGGCTGGCACGCGCTTGCGGCCGGTGTTGATGACCGCGTTGGTTGCCAGCCTCGGCTTCGTCCCGATGGCGCTTTCCACCTCCACCGGAGCCGAAGTGCAGCGCCCGTTGGCGTCGGTGGTCATCGGCGGATTGGCGACCAGTACGTTGTTGACTCTGTTCGTGTTACCGGCTCTGTATCCGTGGTTTGCCCCGCGGAACCCAGTGTCGGAATAGCTATTGCAGCCGAGCCCGGTTGCGCTCGTTGAGCACCAGTTCGTCGAAAATTGCCAAAACCTGCTTCCGGTAGTGATAAACCCGGCGCAGCGTCTCCCGGAAATTCGGCTCATACCGCCTTGGCCGCAGCCATTTTTCGAGCGTATTGCGGTTCACGTCGATGTCCCGGCGCAGCGAATCCACCGAATGGCCGCGGAGGAAGAGGCCATAGAACATAGCGGCTTCCTTCATCGGCGCTGCCGGGTCAAAGTCGTCCCGAAATGTCGGCGGCCGTATCGGCTGCTGTTGCAGTTCCTGCATGGTTGCGGTCTCTGCGGGCATCAGAAATTGCCAGTATAGACAGGCTCGAAGCCTGGATCAAGTACCCATTGTAACTGGCTGGTCAACCTTCAGCACTCTTATCGTCGGTGGGTGCAACAAACTGAAGGACGGATGCGTCCAAAAGTTCGTTGCACCCAAACAGTTGCACATGCGCCGCGGATCGGCAATGCTGTAGAGGAGGTTGATTTCGATGAAAAAAACGCTGACGCTGGCTGCTTTAGTCACCTTGCCCGCCCTTCTGGCCGCCGAAAGCTGGAGCGGAACTGTGGTCGACGTGATGTGCAAAGGCCGGGACTTGGCCGGTCACACCCGCCAGTGCAATCTCAACTGTGCCAAGAGCGGCTTCGGCTTGGTGCTGGCTGACGGAAAATTCATCAAGTTTAATGAGTCCGGGAACGCCAAAGCGCTGGCGTCGCTGAAAGCGTCCACCAAGGAAAAGGACCTGAAGGCGAAAGTCACCGGCAAGCTGGACGGCGGCGTCATCCAAGTAGATTCCATTCAGTTCGAATAGGATTCAATGCGCTGTGCTGCCCGGGTTTCGTTCGGCCTGGCCTGCTTTGCCTCGGTTGTGGCGGCGAGCGACGGAACTACGGTTTTCTTCGACTTCCGCGGCGCGGTGTCGCCCGTGGTCTACGACGAAATGAAGCGGGAATTGACCCGTCTCTTCCACGGCACGGAACAGCAGTTTTCATGGAGGCGGCTGGAGGAGTCCTCCGAGCTGGGTCCGCTGCCCAACCTTGCCGTTCTCCGTCTCAATGGCGATTGCCGGATGCCGCCTGCCTGGCCCGCGATGGATGAGCGCGGTCCGCTTGCGTGGACCTATATCAGCGATGGTGCGATGCTGACGTTCGGAGCGGTGGACTGCGAGCGCTTGCGCGGCGCGGTGGCAACAGCGCTGTGGGGCGGAGACCGAAAACGCGCCAATGTTCTGCTTGGCCGCGCCATCGGACGCGTCGCCGCCCATGAGTTGATTCACATGTTCAGCCGTTCCAGGCGCCACTCAGCCAGCGGTCTCTCAAAAGCGCGAATTACCGCCGCCGAACTTGTGGACGATAACGGCCTAAAAGTCGCGGATTTGCACCGGCTGGACTCCGATAGAGAAAAATGATCGGCCCTAGGCTATTTTTATCTTGACGCGCGAAGCAGACCTCCGTTAGCATTAAACCTAAGAAACAGGGGCTGCGGCCTTGTTCTCGTAAACGACTGTTTCTTCCCCTCCCTTCCGCTGATCGTATCCCCGTCGATCAGGACTCACTCAACGTCTGATGCTCTTTAGCTGGGCTCCGTGCGGGTAATCGCTCCCCGGCTCCATCCCCCTTACTGACATTTACGACGGGAGAACTGCATGTATCGACCGAACAATCTTCGGGCGCTCGCACTCGCTGGCGCCATCATCGTAACACCGCCCACGTTCTTCGGGCAGTCGTTCCAAGGCGGCGTTCGCGGCCGGATCCACGATCAAAGCAACGCGGCCATCGCCACAGCGAAAGTAACACTGACGGCCCAAGCTACTAACGTCAGCCGTTCGACGCTATCGAACGATGCCGGTGAGTACTCCTTCCCAACGGTCAATCCCGAAACTTACACGATCGCAGTCGAGAGCCCCGGGTTCAAGCTGGCGTCGCGAACTGTAACTGTGCAGACGCAGACGTTTCTTACCGTCGACGTGGCGCTCGAACTCGGTAACGTCAGCGAAACAGTGAATGTTACCGAGGAAGTTCCGCTGATGGAAACGGCCAATGCCTCCACTGGGCAGGTGGTGGACCGGCAGAAACTCGTAGACCTGCCGAATCTGGGGCGAAATCCATTCATGATGTCGAAGATCGCGCAGAACGTGGTTCCCGCCGGAAACCCCGTCTACAACCGCATGCAGGACCAGTCCGGATCCTCGCAAATTTCAATTGCCGGCGGACCTGTTCGCGGCAACAACTACCTGCTCGACGGGATCCCGATTACCGATTCGGTGAATCGCGCCGTCATCATTCCGACCATCGAGTCCGTACAGGAAGTAAAGATTCAAGCCAATACTTACGACGCCGAGATGGGCCGCACCGGCGGCGGCGTCTTTAATACTTATCTCAAGTCCGGAACCAATCAGTTACACGGAAGCGGCTTTGGCTATATGCGCCAGACGTCCTGGGCAGCGAATAGCTTCTTCAACAACCGCGGCGGACTCGCGCGCGCGGAGCAGCCGTTCCGGAACTATGGCGGGTCCATCGGCGGCCCGATTGTGCTGCCGAAGATCTATGACGGGCGGAACCGGACCTTCTTCTGGATCGGAGCGGAGGCGTACCGCCAAACATCCGCGCTCGGATCCGAATTCGCGGTGCCCACCGCGGCCGAGCGCGGCGGCGACTTCTCGTCGAGCCTTTCGCGTACTGGCGCGGCGCAAGTGATCTACGATCCGCTCACGACACGGACCGAAGGCGGGCAGTTTACAAGAACGCCTTTCTCGGGTAACATGATCCCCGGCAGCCGGCTGGACACCGCCGGCAAGAACATCGCGGGCACCTATCCGCTGCCCACGCGCGCCGCGGCCTTCCTCGGCGCCAATAACTATAGCGCCTCCGCGAGCCTCTATGACCGCGCCGATCAGGCTTCGTTCAAGGCCGATCACGAGATGACGCGCTGGTGGCGGGCGAGTGTATCCTATCTTCACTATGGCAGCCGCGAACCCGGCGAGAACTGGTTCGGCGGCGCCACGGGCCCGTCCTCCTGGCTGCTCGCGCGCAAAGTGGACGCGACCCAAGTGAATAACATTCTCACGCCGGATGCCACTACCGTCGTGAATGTTCGCTACGGTTTCAATCGCTTTCCGAACGCATCCACTCAGCGCTCAATGGGCTACAACCTCGGCGCTCTCGGGTTTTCATCGGCGTTCGCCGGCGCGGTGCAGAGCCCCACGTTTCCAAACGTGACAATGGAAACCTTCTCCAACCTCGGAACCAACAGTAACTCGTTCACCGTTTATCACTCAAAGAACCTGCTCGGCAGCGTGGCCAAGTTCATCGGGCGGCATAACCTCAAGGCCGGCGCGGATTTCCGGCGAATCAATATCGACGGCGTCAACTACGGCAACAACTCCGGAGCATTCACCTTCCGCGACGTCTTCACCCGCGCGACTCCCGTCAGCGCGACAGCAGGCGCCGGCAGTGACCTGGCCACCATGCTGCTCGGGTATCCAGTGGCGGGCGATGGGATACTTGCTTCCGCGCTGTTCCAGCACGTCGATTACTACGCCCTATACTTTCACGATGACTTCCGGCTCAATGCGAAGCTCACTCTCAACTTTGGCATACGGTATGAGTACGAGACCGGGCTCCGCGGCAACGATAACGCGCTGACTACGGGGTTTGACCGCACGGTTACGAGCCCGGTGGCCACAGTTGCCGGAACTCCGCAGCCGCATGGCGCGATCATGTATGCCGGGCTCAACGGCGCGCCAACTCAGACTGGGAATAACAATCGCAATAAGTTGTCGCCGCGCATCGGCGCCGCCTACTCGCTCGATTCGAAAACGACGCTCCGCGGAGGATATGGGCTGTTCTGGGCGCCGATCCCTTATGGCCTCCAATCGACTCTCGGCTACGCCCAGACCACGCCCGTGCTGGCGACGGTGGACGGCAATGCAACGCCGGCCGCCTCGTTGAGCAACCCGTTCCCGAACGGGCTGCTGCCGATCGTCGGCAACAGCCTCGGCCAACTCGCGGGAGTTGGACAGACGGTCAGTTTTATTGACCAGTTCCATCGCTCCCCGCGCGTCCATCAATACTCGTTCGACATCCAACGTGAGATCTTCGGCGGGCTGACGGTACTCGCCGGCTACGTCGGCACCAGCAGCCGCAACATGGTTCTCGGCACGGGCACGATCAATATCAACCAGCTTGAGCCGTCGAACTTTTCGTTAGGCCGTTCCCTGCTCGATCGCGTTCCGAACCCGTATTACACTGCCGGCGGACCGGGGCTCATCGGAGCCACTTCGATCACCCGGGCTCAGTCGCTGATGCCTTTTCCGCAGTTCGATCGCGTGAACCTGACCTTTTCCGATCAGAACAAGGGCCGGTACGACTCTCTGGTGCTGAAAGCCCAGAAGCGCATGGCTCTCGGCCTCAGCTTCGTCACCACATGGACATGGTCCAAGAACATGGATGCGAGCTTCGGCGGACCCGGCAACAACCTCAACACGGCGGGTGCGCTCCAGAACTCCTACGACCCCTTCGGCGAGTACGGCTTGGCCGTCGTCAACGCCACGCACCGCTGGACGACCGCGTTCACCTATGAGTTGCCGTTCGGTAAAGGGCGCCCGCTCCTCGGCAATAGCCGGCTGCTCGACACCGTTGCCGGCGGATGGTCGGTGAATGCCGTCTCGGTCTACCAGAGCGGGTTCCCGCTGGCGATCACCCAGCAATCGAACAACAAGAGCGCGCTTGGCGCCGGCCAGCGCCCGAACGCGACCGGCGTTTCACCCGCGGCGGAAGAAACCTTCGCCAAACGTTTGGACGGTTGGATCAATCCGGCGGCGTTCTCCCAGGCCCCAGCCTACACGTTCGGCAATCTGAGCCGGTCAATCGGGCTTCGCGGCCCTGGACAGGCGTCCTGGGACATGTCGATCTTCAAGACCTTCTCCCTGATGGAAGGCGTGAAGGCGCAATTCCGCGCGGAGGCGCTCAACGCATTCAACACTCCGCTGTTCCGCTCGCCGAACACCGCCTTCGGCAACGCGAACTTCGGCCGGGTGACCAGCCAGGCGAACTTCCCCCGCCTGATTCAACTCGGCGTCCGCTTTTTCCTCTAAAGACCTCGCTAAGACCCAAAAGATACAAGACGACCAGTTAGTCAAGGAGAATTTCTCATGCAAGTCCTGACCCAGGAACAGAAGAAAGATATCGTCGCGCGCGGCTTCTCGCGGCGATCGTTTGGACGGATCGGGGCGCTATTAGGCGCCGGAGCCGCCCTGCCGTTTTACAACGAACCGGCGTTGGCGCAGCTATCCAGGCTGCGCTCGCCGATGCCCCCAGGATCGGTGAAGATCAACGCCAACGAAAATCCGCTGGGGCCGTGTCCAGAGGCGCTGGACGCGATGCGAAAAGCGCTGATCGACGGGGGACGCTACCAGTACGAAGAAACGTTCAGTTACGCCCAGACGCTGGCTGAGCAGGAAGGCGTTCCGGCCAACTATGTGCTGCCCTTTGCCGGATCGAGCGACCCGCTGCATCGCGTGGTGCTGGCCTACGCCTCGCCCACGAAATCGTTCGTCACCGCCGACCCCGGTTACGAGGCCGGGGAGCGCGCGGCCCACTACATCGGCGCGAAAGTGGCCAAGGTCCCGCTGACCAAGACCTATGGCCACGATGTGAAGGGAATGCTGGCGGCCGACCCGTCGCCTGGAATCTTCTATATCTGCAATCCGAATAATCCCACCGGCACCACCACCGCCCGCGCCGACATCGAGTATCTTCTGGCCAATAAGCCGGCCGGTTCCATCCTGCTGCTGGACGAAGCCTACATCCACTTCACCGAGGAACCCTTTGGCACCGATCTGGTGGCCAAGGACAAAGACGTAATCGTGCTGCGGACCTTCTCCAAGCTCTACGGCATGGCCGGGCTTCGTGCCGGCGCAGCCATCGGGCGCCCGGACCTGCTGGCAAAGATCATGAACTTCGGCGCCGGCGCGATGCCGGCAACCGGTATGGCCGGGGCAAGGGCGAGTCTGCTCGCAAAGTCGCTGGTCGGCGACAGGCGGAAGATCGTGAAGGGAATTCGCGAGGACCAGTTTACGTTCCTCGACAAACACAAGATCCCCTTCGTGCCGTCGGTGAGCAACAAGTTCATGATGGACGTGAAGCAGCCGGCGAAGGATTTTGTTTCGAGGATGCAGGCCGAGAAGATCTTCGTTGGACGGAGTTGGCCCGCATGGCCCACGCCGGACGAGATGGCGAAGTTCCAGGCCGCCGTGCTCAAGGTGCTCGCCTGATCCTTCGCACGGACCAGACCGTGAAGGGAAGCCGTTTGTGAAAATCTTCGGCCAAGGTTACGACTGGTCCCGCTTTCGCGGCGATTGTTTCGGGGGTACGATCGCCGCGCTCATCGCCCTGCCATATGGATTGGCGATGGCAGCATTGATGGGCTTGCCGCCTGTTTTAGGCGTCTTCAGCTCGATACTCACCGCGCCGCTTACCGGACTGCTGGGGCGCAATCCGGTTCTGGTGGGCGGACCATCCTCAGTCACTGTTCCCTTTCTCGCCGCGGCCGTCGCCCAACAGGGTCAAGCGGGCGCGGCGAAAGTGACCGTGATTGCGGGCATCGCATTGATGGCGTTCTGCGTGATCGGGTTGGGCCGGTGGATCATGAAGGTTCCGCTGCCGGTGATCTCGGGGTTCTCGTGCGGAATCGGCGGCATGATGATGATTTCGCAGTTGAAAACGATTCTGGGACTGCCGGCGCCGGCGGGAGGCTGGGCGGAGAGCATGGCAGGCCAGTTTGCCCAGGCGGTGTTTGGTTTGAGAAACGCGCAGCTAGAGCCGTTGATCACCTCGCTGTTGGTGATCGTGATCGCCACGATGGTCAACCGCCGCTGGCAGCGGATGCCGGCGCCGCTGCTGGGTGTGGCCGCCGCCTGCCTGGTTTCCTCGGCTATGCAGTGGACCGGAAGCGAAGTGGGCACCCTGCCGCTCGCGCTTCCCTCGCTGGTGGGCATTTCCTGGGTGCCAGCTGACGTTTGGCTCACGCTGCCCTCCGCGCTCGGGCTGGCGGTTGTAACCGCGGCCAACCTCCTGATCACCAGCCGCCTGGTATATCACTTTCTCGGCGATCATCAGCGGCAAAGGCGTGCCGACCACGATCGCGAATTGGGCGCCTATGGAATCGCGAACGTGGTGGCGGGCGTGTTCGGAGCCCCGCTCAGTGTCGGCATCCCGGCGCGCAGTCTGGCCAATGTCCGCTGCGGGGGGTCAACTCCGGTATCGAATCTGATCCACGGCGCATTGCTGGCGGCTCTGCTCTGGGTGGGCCATGACTGGATCGAACACGTGCCATTGGCAGCCCTGGCTGGCGTCACCGCGTGGATCGGCGCCTATCTGCTCGATTGGAGCACGTGGCGCCGCCTGCCGAAGATGCGCAGTGCCGACGCAGCGGCGTTTCTCGCCACCGCGGTTGGTGTCCAATTCGTCAATCCCGCTGCCGCCGTCGTACTCGGCGTGCTTCCCTACGCTCTCCCGAAACTGCGCGACACTCTACTGAAACCGCGCGAGTTCGGGGCCGCCGTCTCGGCGAAGCAGGCTGGGTGATTGCGCTCCACAAGTCGTTGATAAATATTACTTAATCGAGCTTCGGCATCGGCTGCGCCCAGGTTCGCGGTTGCCGGGGCTGCCAAGTCTGCTACAGTGTGACTGGGTGCCGTCGTCCGGCGGGCCTATCATATTAAACGCTATCGTCTCGTAGGAGTATATGTCCAAGTCTCTCGTCATCGTCGAGTCCCCGGCGAAGTCGAAAACCATCAGTAAGTACCTGGGCAAGGATTTTGTGGTCAAGGCATCCCTCGGCCACATCAAGGATCTTCCGAAGAAAGACCTGGCCGTTGACGTGGCCGGTGACTTCACGCCACAGTACGAGGTAATCGAAGGAAAGCGGAAGCTGATTCAAGAGCTGAAGCAGGCCGCCAAAGACGCCGACTTTATCTATCTGGCTGCTGACCCGGATCGGGAAGGCGAAGCCATCTGCTATCACTTGGCCGAGGAGCTTGGTCCCAAGAAGGGGGACAAGCCGCAAGTGTTTCGAGTCCGTTTCAACGAGATCACAGCCACCGCCATCAAGCGCGCTTTTGACCAGCCGTTGGCGGTGGACCGAAATCTCGTGGACGCCCAGCAAGCCCGCCGTGTTCTAGACCGGCTGGTGGGATATCAGATCTCGCCGCTGCTGTGGGACAAAGTCCGCCGTGGGCTATCCGCCGGGCGCGTGCAAACCGTTGCGCTGCGCCTGATTGTGGACCGTGAACGCGAAGTCCGTGCTTTCGTCAAGGAAGAATACTGGACCATTGATGTCAGCCTCAACGCGCAGAAAGCGCCGGTGTTGAAGGCGCGGCTGTCAAAGAAGGACGGCCAGAACGTCGAGATTGCCAGCGAAGCGGAGTCGGCGTCGCTGATTGCCGCTCTCGACGGAGCCGCCTATACCGTGCATGCGGTGGGAACCAAGGAAAAGCGGCGCAATCCCGTGCCCCCGTTCATCACCTCCACGCTGCAACAGGAGTCGGCGCGCAAACTCCGTTTTTCGGTGAAGCGCACCATGGGCCTGGCGCAGCGGCTGTATGAGGGCGTGGAACTCGGAGATCAGGGCGCGGTGGGTCTGATCACCTACATGCGTACCGATTCCACCCGCGTCTCCGACGATGCCTTGCGCGAAGTGCGCGAATTCATCCCGCAGCGGTTTGGCCCGGCTTACCTGCCAGCCGCGCCGAATCTCTTCAAGAGCAAGAAGAGCGCGCAGGACGCCCACGAAGCCATTCGTCCAACATCGGTCCTGTTGACGCCGGAAGTGGTGGCCAAACACGTTTCCGAGGATGAGCTGAAACTCTACCGGCTGATCTGGACACGCTTCGTGGCGTGCCAAATGGCGCCGGCGGTCTTCGATCAAACAACCATCGACGTGGCCGCGCCCGGCAACGACGGCGCAGCCTATATGTTCCGCGCCACCGGCACCGTGCCGAAGTTCGATGGCTTCCTCGCCGTGTATCAGGAAGGCAAGGATCAGAAGGACGAGGAAGACGAAGAACTCAAGCACAAGCTGCCGGCGGTGACCAAGGGCGAGGACCTCAAGTTCAAGTCCATCGACCCCGAGCAGCACTTCACCGAGCCGCCCCCGCGCTTCACCGAAGCGACGCTGGTGAAGGAGCTCGAAGCCGACGGCGTCGGCCGTCCGTCCACCTACGCGTCGATTCTTTCGACGATCCAGGACCGCGGCTACGTCACCCGTGTCGGCGGGAAATTCTCGCCCACCGAACTGGGCTTCGTGGTCACCGATCTGCTAGTTAAGAATTTCGACGACATCTTCGACGTGAAATACACGGCGCGGATGGAGGACGAACTCGACGAGATCGGCGAAGGCAAAATCGACTGGCGTGCCGCCATGGTCGAGTTCTACGACAAGTTCAAAGTGGACCTGGTGCGCGCCGAGTCCGAAATGGAAGATATCAAGCGGATGGAGAAACCCACCGGCTTGATTTGCGACAAGTGCGGCAAGCCAATGGTGCTGCGCTGGGGGAAACACGGCACCTTTGTGGGGTGCTCGGGCTATCCGGAGTGTACGAACACCCGCGAGCCTTCGCCGGAAATGGTGGAAGGAGAGTTGGGCCCCACCGAGTTCTCCGAACAGGACGAAACCGAATACTGCCAGAACTGCGGCCGCGAAATGGTGCTGAAGAAAGGCCGCTTCGGGCAGTTCCACGCCTGCACCGGATATCCGGACTGCAAGACGACCAAACCGGTGGGCGGCGAGCAGAAGAAACCCGACCAGCCGCTCGAGGAGTTGTGCCCGGTCTGCGGCAAGAACCTATTGCTGAAGTCCGGCCGCTTCGGTGAATTTACCGCTTGCAGTAACTATCCAACCTGCAAGTATGTGAAGCAGAAAACGATCGGCGTAAAGTGCCCGACGTGCCATGAAGGCGACGTCGTCGAGCGGCGTTCCAAGCGCGGTAAAACGTTCTTCGGATGCCACCGGTATCCCGATTGCGACTTCGTGGCGTGGGGCAAGCCAATCGCCGAGCCCTGCCCGAGTTGCGGCGGCGCCTACCTGATTGAGAAGTACCTCAAATCCGGAGCGTGGGCGCAGTGTCCGGATAAGGAGTGCAAGTTCAAAAAAGAGTTGGTGGTGGCAGAGGTGCCTGAGACAGCCGAGACCGTCTAGAGCTACGGCTCGGCTTCTTCCGGCGGCGCAGCCACCGGTGTATCGCGGACCTTGCGGCGCATCGTCTCCTGAAAGGCGTCGATCACGCCGCCGGGGAACGTCGGCACCGCGGCTGCGATCGCCGCCTGGATCTTCGCCACGATCTCGGGATTGCGCGACGCGCGATCGTAGGACTCTTCGGGGTCGTGAACCACGTTGTACAGTTCCGGCTTCGGCAGCCGCAGATTGGCTCGCGTGGCGCCCCTCTTCAGCGGGACAAACGCCGGGATGTCGTATCGCGACAAATGCAGTTTCCATTCACCCATGCGCGCGCACTGCAGGTAGACATCGTTGAAGTAAAAGAAGACTTCCTGCTCGCGCTGCACGTCGCCCTCGCCGCCGCTGAGGATCGGCGAAATATCAGCGCCGTCGAGCCGGTTCGCCGGTAGCGTGGCGCCCGTCCAGCGGGCTACCGTCGGCAGGATGTCCATTGTAGATGCAAACGTGTCGCTTACCGTACCGGCCGGAATCCGCCCGGGCCATCGCGCCAGGAACGGCATTCGCATGCCGCCTTCGTAGGTTTGTCCCTTGCGCCCCCGGAGCCGTCCGGGGCTTCCCTGATACCACGGACCGTTATCGCTCGAAAACAACACGATCGTATTGTCCTCCACGCCGCTCGTTCTGAGCGCATCGATGACGCGGCCCACGCTAGCGTCCATCTCCTGCACCACGTCACCGTAGGCGCCTTGCCCGGACCGCCCTTCGAACTCCTTCGAAGGCGCCAGCGGAATATGCGGCGCGGTGTGCGGCATGTAGAGGAAGAACGGCCGGTCTTTCGATCGCGCGATGAAGTCCACGGCGCGGTCGGTGAAGCGGCGCGTCAGCGTGTCCAGTTGCGATGGCTGCTCCACGATCTCGCGATCGGCCATCAGCGGCCGGGGCCACATGTCATGGCTGTAGGGAATACCAAAAAAACTATCGAAGCCGCGATCGTTCGGGAGCGTGCCAGGTTGCGCGCCCAGGTGCCACTTCCCGATGCAGGCCGTGGCGTAGCCGGCGCCCTTCAGCATCTCCGCAAGAGTAACTTCGGAAGCGTCCAGCCCTCCGGGATCGGTCTGCCCCAACACGCGCAGCACGCCCGTCCGCATCGGATACCGCCCTGTAAGCAAAGCGGCGCGCGAGGGTGAACAAACCGAGCTCGCCGAGTAGAAATGCGTGAAGCGCATTCCTTCCTCCGCCAGGCGGTCCAAGTAAGGGGTTTCGATCTGCGATCCGTAGCAACCAAGGTCGCCATAACCCAAGTCGTCGGCGTAGATCATCACGACGTTCGGCGGGCGAGCCTCTGCTCGCGCAGCCGAGCCGAGCGCCACCATCGAAGTCAGTTGAAGAAAATTTCTACGGGTCCCTCGAAGATCCCGAAACAGCATCTATGGAGTATACATGTCTCGCATGCGAAATGTACGGTACTCCGGTGCTGTGCTGCGGAGTGAGTGAACTGGGACTCCCAGCGCATTCACCTCAATCGATATCGCGGTCCCGTTGCTCAAGAAGCCGCAGTCGAAGAAATAGTTGCCGTTATCGAGTAGCTGTGCCGATCCGACGGCAGCCGAAAAGACACCAAGATCGGCATTCAGGGTCCACTTCACCGTGCGGTTCGTTTCATCCAACTCCATCGCTTGACCTCGGCTATGCGCGGTGATGCCCTCGGCTTGACGCGTATTTCCGTTATCGAACAGAGTGAGCGTGCCGTCGGGCTCGAACTCCGCGTCGTGCTGATGCGAGAACCAGTCGTCCTCGTCGCCGCCCTCGATTCGGAAATCGCCGCCCTTGCCCAGTCGCCAAAGCACGGTGCCGTCACCGAGGCCTTTCCGATAGTCGAGCTTGATCACCCAATCCTGGTGGCGGACCGACACCAGGAGGTTGCCGTCCGGCGTCTCCGCGACCGAGTTCGCGTGCGTCCAGTCGTTGGCTTGCGGCGCTGCGAACAACGGCGGGCACGCCGCGGCATTGCACGGCTCACCGAGTACCGCCTCCCGCGTCACGTCGAGATGATCGAAGCCATCCCAATACCATGTGACCTTCAGATCGCGATCCAGAACAACGATCGCATCGCCGAGCACGTTTACCGGTCCGCGGCCCTGGACGTTTTCGAGGATCCGTTCCACCGACGCGAGCACGAGGATCCGGCCATCGGAGAGAAAACGCGCTTCGTGATGAAATGAGCCGATGCGGCTCTTGCCCATCTCCGCCAGTTGTTCGTTCAGGCGGGCGGCGTTGGTCTCGAGAATCGTTACACCGGTGAGATCGAACAGGCGGACGATCTGGCGCGACTCATCACCCTTGGCGTCCTGAGTCGCGCCGAAGAAATACCCGCCGGCTTCCGGATGCGTCAGAAATTGCATCGTTCCCGGGTAGTACCAGATCGTTGTTCCATCGAGATCGGTGGCGCTGAAGCTCGTGTTGAGAGAACCGGCCAGCATCACCGGCTGCGACGGCGAGCCGCTTGTACCGGCCGCCAAATGCGTGGAAAGCGAGTCTGGAAGACTCCCCGAGGTGAACGTCATCGTCGCGCTCGGCAGAGACGTGACTTCGTCGGTAAGCGTGTGCCGTACCGTATACGTTGTCTCGGGGTGAAGCCCTGCCACCAAAAAGTTCATGCTGTGCAGTTGATCGCACACTTTGCCCGGCGTGTTGTGAGGTTGTCCATCGGGCCCCGTAAACGTCACGTACGTAATCGAAGCCGCCGAACACGGCGGCGCGCTGTAGAGAAATACAAGCGGATGCGTCGTCGGGCGGAGCGCCGGCTGTCCGCCGGAAACGTTCGAGAGCACCTCGAATGGAACTTCCAACACCGTGATTGTGCCGGTGATCTCGTTGCGCGCGGCCGCTTCGATCAGGTATTGTCCTTCGCGATCGTAGGGTGCCCAGTCGAAAGTATTCTCAGGACCGAAATCCTTTACGATTCGCGGATCTCCACCTATGTCGCGCACCCGAAACCGGAAAACGGCCGGACCCGGCGCCTCCGCGGTCCAAGTTACTAGAGAACCCAATGGCGCCGGCGATGCCACCGAAGGCCTTAGCGCCAAGGCGCCCTGTGCCCAGACCATCGCCGGAGAGAACAGCACCGCCAAGGCCAGCGGCAAGTTCGTATACTTAACTATCTTTCTAAAAATCATGTGTCGCTGACTAGACGCCAGGAATAGGACTATTGTTGCCCGGACACCAGAACCATTGAAAGGAATTAATCCGAAGGCTCACGCCCCAACCGGGGCGGCCGGCACCGCCATTGGCTCTTTCTTGCCCCGCCGCGTCCAGGTCTGCAATGTGGCCATGTACGTGTACACCACCGGCGTGAGAAACAGCGTGACCATTTGTGAGAAGATCAGGCCGCCGACAACCACTAACCCCAGCGATTGCCGCGCATCGCCGCCGGCGCCATAGCCCACCGCGATCGGCACCGCGCCCAGCATCGCCGCCATCGTCGTCATCATGATCGGCCGGAAGCGAATCAGGCATCCTTGGTAGATCGCTTCACGCGGCGCTTGCCCGGCGCGTTCGGCTTCGAGCGCGAAATCGATCTGCATGATCGCGTTCTTCATCACGATGCCAATTAGCATGATCAGTCCGACAAAGCCATAGATGTTTAAATCCATCCGGAACAGCATGAGTGTGAGCAGCGCTCCGAAGCCGGCCGAAGGCAATCCCGATAGGATTGTCAGCGGATGAATGTAGCTTTCATAGAGAATCCCGAGCACGATATACACCACCAGGATCGCGACAATCAGCAGCAAAGTCAGGTTGCCCTGCGAACCTTGAAACGCCTGCAGCGATCCCTGGAATGCCGTACCGATTCCATCCGGAAGCCCTGCCACCAGTTCGTCGATCCGCTTGGCCGCGTCCCCAAGCGGGTATCCCGGCTGCGTGTTGAACGACACCGTCACCGCCGGCAACTGCCCGTAGTGATTGATCGTCTGCGGACCCACGTTCTCGTCCAGACTGGCCACAGCATCGAGCGGGATCAACCGGTCTCCACTGCCCTTGAAGTAGAGCATCGATAGCGCTTTCGGATCGCGTTGGTCCTCCGGCAGCAGTTCGAGCAGCACCTTGTATTCGTTCACCGAGCTGTAGATCGTCGATACCCAACGTGGTCCGAAAGCGTCGTAGAGCGCATTCTCGATCTGCTCCACGTTCACTTGCAGCGCCGCGGCCTTGTCCCGGTCAATCCGGACGTTGACCTGCGGCGTGTGGATTTGCAGGTTGCTGGTAACGTCCTGCAAGCCTGGCTCGGTGGCCAGTTGCTTGGCGAACGCCTCGGCGGCGGCAAACAACTCGGGCTGATCCGGCGATTGCAGTGAGAACTGGTAAGGGCTCTTGGTGACCTGTCCGCCGATCTGCACCGTGGGCGGGTTCTGCAAGTAGGTGCGGAGCCCTGGAATCCGGCCAAGCTCGGTGCGTAGTTCGTCGATCACCTGATTCACGCCCATCGCTCTCGAATGCCGGGGCTTCAAATGGATGATCAACTGCCCGAAGTTCGCCCCGCCCAATGTGGCCGCCGTTGCTCCGCCTACGCTCGAAACCAGGCCCTCGACGTTCGCGTTGCGGGCCACCATGGAAGCCGCGTCCTTCTGATGTTCCACCATCTGGAAGAACGATGTGCCTTCGGCGGCTTCCGTGAACGCAATAATCTGATCGGTGTCCTGATCCGGAATGAAACCCTTCGGAATCTTGACGAAGAACCACGCCGTGGCCGCCAGTAGCAGGACGAATCCGAATACCGTAACGACTCGAAAACGCAGCACCCATTCGAGCGTCACGCCGTAGATGCGCAGCAACCACTCGAAGAACCGCTCGGTAACGTTGTAGAACCAGCCATGGGCGCCGGCGTGCGACGCTTTCAGAAACCGGCTGCATAGCATCGGCGTGAGCGTTACCGACACCAGCCCGGATATCAGCACGGCCACGCAGATGGTGACGGCAAACTCGCGGAACAGGCGGCCCAGCACGCCGCCCATGAACAGCACCGGGATAAAGACGGCAGCCAACGACAGCGTCATCGAAACGATGGTGAAGCTGATCTCGCGCGCGCCGGTAAACGCCGCCTCCATCGGCGCTTTGCCCATCTCGATGTGCCGCACGATATTTTCGAGCATCACGATGGCGTCGTCGACCACGAAGCCCACCGACAGAATCAGCGCCATCATCGAAAGATTGTCAAGACTGTAGTCGAGCAGATACATCACGGCGAAGGTGCCGATGATGGAGAACGGCAGCGCCAGGCTCGGGATGATCGTGGCGGACACGTTCCGCAGGAACAGGAAGATCACCATGATCACCAGCCCTAGCGTGAGCAGCATCGTGAACTTCACGTCCTCGAACGACTCGCGGATCGTCTCGCTGCGATCGTAAAGCACATCCATCTTTACCGAGGGCGGAAGCTCGGTCTCGAACACCGGCAGCAGTTCCTTGATATCCTCTGTCACTGCCATCGTGTTGGTTCCCGGTTGGCGCTGGATGGCGAGTACCACGGCCCGCTGCTCCTGCCCGTCCTTGTAGAACCACGAGGCGGCGCGGTCGTCCTCAATACCATCCACCACCTGGCCGAGTTCTTCCAGCCGGATCGGCGATCCCTGGCGGTAGGAAACAATCACCGGACGGTAGGCTTCGGCGTTCATCAATTGGCCGGTCGCCTGCAGCGTGAATGCGCGCTGCGGACCCACGATGGTGCCGATCGGCAGATTCACATTCCAGTTGCGGAGCGCGTTCTCCACTTCATTGATACCCACCTGCCGCGCCGCCAGCGCCCGCGGGTTCACCTGCACATGCACCGCGTAGCGCTGTGCACCGAGCACCTGCACTTGTGCCACGCCGTTGATCATCGAGATGCGCTGCGCCACTCGCGTTTCCGCATACTCGTTCAAAGTCCAAAGCGGCATCGTACTCGAGGTCAGCACCAGATACAAAATCGGCTGATCGGCCGGATTCACCTTGGTGAACGTCGGCGGCGTGGGCATGCCTTGGGGAAGCAGCCGGGCCGCTTGCGTGATCGCTGCTTGCACGTCCACCGCGGCCCCATCGAGGTTGCGGCTGAGGTCGAATTCGAGCGTGATCTGGGTGGAACCGAGCGAATTTACCGACGACATCGCCGCCAGGCCCGCGATCATCGTGAACTGGTTTTCGAGCGGCGTTGCCACGGCCGCGGCCATTGTCTCCGGGCTTGCCCCGGGCAGCGCCGCGGTAACCAGCAGCGTGGGCAGGTCCACGTTCGGAAGGTCGCTCACCGGCAGCGAACGGTAAGCTACTCCGCCGAACAGCGCGATGGCAGCCATTAGCAGGCTGGTCGCAATCGGACGCTCAATAAAAGTCGCCGAAAAATTCATCTTAGTCTCCGGCCGCCCCGCCGTCTTCAATGGGGCGATGCGCCACGCGTGGCGCGCCTATCATCCGCCGCCAGGTATGGACGAAGCCGTCGAGGTAGGTGTAGACCACCGGCGTGAGGTACAGCGTCACGAATTGGGAAACGATCAACCCGCCGGAAACGGCCAGCCCGAGCGGACGCCGGGGGACCGCTACACGAAAG